>NZ_DJTK01000062.1:9429-19090 GCF_002438225.1 Pseudomonas sp. UBA6310
GTATTTCGATCGCATCGATTCGATCGACATCCTCGACGTCAACGCCGGCTCCCATGGCAAGTACTTCGCCACCAATTTCGACCCGGAAATCAATTTCCGCGAATTCACCGGACAGGTGTGGAGCTGGCAGAACGCCCAGTGGACCAGCAACCGCATGTTCGAAGTCAAACGCACGGACGACCTGCCGGTCGTGGGTTCGCAGAACCTCTACCTGACCGGCCACGACGAAGTGCACTCGCTGTCGAAGAACCTCGACGTGCCCAACGTGCGTTTCTGGATGAGTTTCGGCGAGCACTACATCAACGTGTTCACCGTGCTGAACAGCCTCGGCCTGCTCTCCGAGCAACCGGTGCGGACCGCCGAGGGGCTGGAAGTGGTGCCGCTCAAGGTGGTCAAGGCCGTGCTGCCCGATCCCGCCTCGCTGGCGCCGGGCTACACCGGTAAGACCTGCATCGGCGACCTGGTCAAGGGCACCAAAGATGGCCAGCCGCGCGAAGTCTTCATCTACAACGTGGCCGACCACGAGGAAGCCTTCGCCGAGACCGACAGCCAGGGCATTTCCTACACCGCCGGCGTGCCGCCGGTGGCGGCTGCCCTGCTGGTCGCCCGTGGCGAATGGGACGTGCAGCGCATGGTCAACGTCGAGGAACTGCCGGCCGAGCCGTTCCTCCGCGCGCTGGACGTGATGGGCCTGCCCACCCGCGTGCGCGACGAGGCCGGCGACCGCCCCTGGGCCTGAGTCGTCAGCCACGAAAAACGCCCGGAAGGGCGTTTTTTTTGGTCCGCTTTCAGCGGGCCTTGCCGGATGAGCGGCCGGTAAACCTATCATGGGCCGGAGCGGCCGGGCGTTGGCGGGTTCCGCCCATGCACAGCGCCCGAAAGCGGCGGTGTGCTGGCCGGATCTGGCTCCGTGAAGCTGCGCTCAAGCAGCAGGCGGCTTTCGAGAGAAGAGAAAGGCGATGAGTGAAGTCACCCCCGGCAGGACCCAGGAGCCAGAGTGCGTCGAGCCGGTCAGCCTGCTTCAGGCGCTGCTGTTCTGGCTCAGGATCGGGTTCATCAGCTTCGGCGGGCCCGCCGGGCAGATTTCCATCCTGCATCAGGAGCTGGTCGAGCGGCGGCGCTGGATATCCGAGCGTCGTTTCCTGCATGCCCTGAACTACTGCATGCTCCTCCCAGGTCCCGAGGCGCAGCAGTTGGCGACGTACATCGGCTGGTTGCTCCATCGGACGTGGGGCGGCGTGATCGCCGGGGTGCTGTTCGTGCTGCCCTCGCTGTTCATCCTGATCGCCCTGTCCTGGGTGTACATCGCCCTGGGCGACGTCCCGCTGGTGGCGGGGATCTTCTATGGCATCAAGCCGGCGGTGACGGCCATCGTCGTGCAGGCCGCCCATCGCATCGGTTCCAGGGCGCTGCAGAACAAGGCGTTGTGGGCGATCGCCGCGGCCTCCTTCGTCGCCCTCTTCGCGCTCAACCTGCCGTTCCCGTTGATCGTGCTGGGCGCGGCAGTGCTCGGCTTCATAGGCGGCAGATTGGCCCCCGACACCTTCCAGGTTGGCGGCGGACATGCCGGAGCCAGGAACACCTTCGGTCCGGCATTGATCGACGATGACACCCCCATCCCTGAGCACGCGCGTTTCAACTGGTCGCGCCTGGCGGTTTTGTTGGTGACGGGTGCGGCGCTCTGGGTGCTGCCGATGGGCTTGCTGGTCCTCGCCTTCGGCTGGAACGGCACGCTGACCCAGATGGGCTGGTTCTTCACCAAGGCCGCGCTGCTCACCTTCGGCGGCGCCTACGCCGTACTGCCCTACGTGTACCAGGGCGCAATCGGCCACTACGGCTGGCTGACGCCCACGCAGATGATCGATGGCCTGGCCCTCGGCGAAAGCACGCCTGGCCCTCTGATCATGGTGGTGGCGTTCGTCGCTTTCGTGGGGGCCTACGTGCAGCAGGTCTTCGGCCCGGATCAGGCCTTTCTCGCCGGTGCCCTGGCCGCGACCCTGGTCACCTGGTTCACCTTCCTGCCGTCGTTCCTGTTCATCCTTGTGGGCGGGCCTCTCGTGGAGTCGACCCACAACGAGCTGAAGTTCACCGCACCACTGACCGCCATCACCGCCGCCGTCGTGGGCGTGATCCTCAACCTTGCCTTGTTCTTCGGCTACCACGTCCTCTGGCCCCAGGGTTTCGGCGGCGAATTCGACTGGCCGTCGGCATCGATCGCACTGGGCGCCGCGGTTGCCCTGTTCCGCTACAAGCGCAGCGTCATTCAGGTCTTGATCGGATGTGCCTTGGCCGGGCTGGCGGTGTGGCTCACCGCCGCCAGCCATTGAGCCCGGTTGTACGAGAAGGACTCGCGCCGCGGGGGCAAGGTCGAGCGCATTCGCGAGGGCGGCCATGCGCTTGGCTCTGGCGTATCAGATCTGCGAGAGGCCGCCGTCAACCATCAACTCGACGCCGTTGACGTAGCGGGCATCGTTCGAGGCCAGGAACAAGGCCGAGGTGGCGATCTCGTCGGGGCTGGCCATGTAACCCAGCGGCACGATGGCGGAGACCTGTTCGGTGAGCGCCTGGATCTGCGCTTCGTCCATCTTCAGGCCGTTGTCCATCAGCGGGGTGCGGGTGAAGCCGGGGCTCAGCACGTTGCTGCGGATTTTGCGGCCCTTGAGTTCGTTGGCCCAGGTTCTGGCAAAGGAACGCACGGCCGCCTTGGAGGCGTTGTACAGGCTCAGGCCTTCCATGCCGTTGCTGGAGCAGATGGACGCCGTCAGCACGATGGCCGCGCCGTCCTTGAGCAGCGGCAGCAGGGTCTGCACGGTGAAGAAAACGCCTTTCACGTTGATATCGAACATCGCGTGGTAACTGGCTTCGCTGGTCTCGCCGACGGGGTTCTTTTCGCAGATTCCGGCATTGGCGAACACCATGTCGAGCTGCCCATCGCGCTGCTGCACCAGGGTCTTGAGCGCATCGAGGTCGGCTTGCCGGCTGACGTCGGACACCACCGCGACCGCCCGTTCGCCCAGCGTGGCCACGGCATTGTCGAGCGAGGCGGCCGAGCGTCCGGTGAGGTAAACGCGTTTGGCGCCTTCGGCGAGCAGCGCCTGGGCGATGGCAAAGCCGATGCCGGTCGAGCCGCCGGTGACCACGGCGACCTGGTTGAAGAATCTGCCAGACATGGGTGAGCTCCTTAAAAGGGTGGGGTAATTACAGGGACTCGGCGCTGCCCGAGCGGGGCGCCGAGGCGTAGAGCGCCAGCAGCGCGGACAGGCTCAGGCACAGGGCGATGCCCAGCAGTGCGGCGATGAAACCGTGGGCCAGCGTGGCCGGGTTATGCGCCGGTGCGGCGACGGCGTAGAACAGCCCGCCGAGCACCGCTACACCGAGGGCAGCGCTGATTTGCAACGCCGAGTTGACCAGCCCGGAAACCATTCCCGAGCCACCGGCCGGGGCGCGGTCGATCACGCTGCGGATCAATGTCGGCAAGGCCCAGCCCTGACCGAAACCCAGCAGCCCGACGCCCAGGATCAGCGGCACCAGGGCCGGTCGTTCACCGGCCGCGGCGGCATCCACCGCCAGGCTCAGCACCAGGCAGCCCAGCGCCTCCAGCAGCATGCCCAGGGCCGGCACCCAACGGCCGAACCAGCGGATGGCGGCGGGTGTGGTCAACGGGCCGACCAGAAAACCCACGCCAAAGGGCACGAACATCAGTCCGGTGACCACCGGTGAAGCGCCGAAGGCGTCCTGCAGGTACACCGAAAAGGTCAGGAAAAACGCGGAGACCACATAGAAGAAAAGTGCGCCGACCAGCCCCGCCAGCAAGCGCGGCGATCGCGCCAGCTGGGGGCTGAGCAGCGGTGTACCGCCGCGCCGCTGAAGGGCCACTTCATGGCGCCAGAAGCCCACGGCTACCAGCGGCGCGCCCAGCAGCATCAGGCACAGCCACCACGGCCAGCCCAGCTCGCGGCCCTGAACCAGCGGCACCACCAGCAGCCCCAGCGTCAGCGCGCAGAGCAGCACGCCGAGGCGATCCAGCGACGCCGGAGTGGGGCTGCGGGTGTCGGGCAGAAAGGGGATGCCGGCCAGGAAAACCAGGGCCACGATGGGCAGGTTGATCAGGAAGATCACTCGCCACTGCAGCCCGAACACATCGGCCGCGATCAGCACGCCGCCGAGGACCTGGGCGACCACGGCGGCAAAGCCCAGCGCCGCGCCATAGACCGCCAACGCCCGCGAGCGCTCATGCTCGGGAAACAGCGCATGGATGGACGCCAACCCCTGCGGCGCCATGGCCGCGGCGCTCAGCCCCTGCAACACCCGTCCAGCGATCAGCACCGACGGTGAGGCCGCCAGCCCACAGATCAGCGAAGCCAATCCAAAGCCGGCCATGCCTGCCAGAAACACCCGGCGCCGGCCAAACAGATCGCCCAGGCGCCCTCCGGTGATCAGGAACACCGCGTAGGTGGCCGCGTAGGCCGAGATCACCCACTCGATCTGCGCCGGGGTCGCTCCAAGGCTCTGGCGAATGGACGGCAGCGCCACATTGACGATGAAGAAATCCAGCGGCGGCAGGAATGCGCCGGCCAGCAGCACGGCGAAGGCCAGCCAGCGGCGAGGTGCCGTGGCAACGGCAGCGGCTGGAGCTGAGGTAGAAAGCGTCATGGCAAGGTCTCCAGAAAACGGCACTTGCCCGGCAGGTTCGAAGAGGTCCCTGGCCTGGCCAGCGCGCCGCTACGTACACTGTCGAGCGGCATGAGAGTGGCCTGGCGACGCGGCCAGGCTGAACGTGGCCGAAGTTTGAAAGCCGGGAGGCGCTGGCGGGACTGCCATCGCTGCACATTGCGCGTTCATTTTTGTAAGGGGTGGCGGGGTGGATTGGGACGACTTGCGGTTTTTCCTGGCGATAGCCCGCGCCGGCTCCCTGGGCGCGGCGGCCAAACACCTGGGCGTCAGCCACCCCACGGTGGGCAGGCGTTTGCAGGCACTGGAGCAGGCCAGCGGCCAGGCCTTCTTCCGGCGCACCCGTGAAGGCCTCGTCCCCACGGCGATCGGCGAGGGCATCCTGAGCCTTGCAGAGGAAATGGAAAGCAGCGCGCTGGCCATCGCCCGGCGCATCGATGGCAGCGACGAGCAGCCCGAAGGCATCCTGCGTATTTCTTCGGCCGACTGGTTCGCCGGCTACGTGCTGGCACCGGTGCTGGGCGAGCTGGTGCGCCGCTACCCGGCGGTGGTACCCGAGGTGATTGCCGGGATGCGCCTGTCGGACCTCACCCGCCGCGAAGCGGACATCGCTTTTCGCATCGTGCCGTTCGATCAGCCGGACATCGTGCAGCGCCGGCTGATGAGCATGCCCTACGGCCTGTACGGCAGTGCCGCCCTGCCTTTCGAGCCCGGACCGGAGGGCGCCGGCTGCACGCTGATCCTGATGAACACCGCGCAGGCGTACTACCCCGATGTGCTATGGCTGCAGCGCATGCTGCCCGCCGCGCGCACGGTGTTCACCAGCAGCAGCCGCACCGTGCAGGCGCGGATGTGCGCGCAGGGGCTGGGTGTCGCGGTGCTGCCGCGCCTGCTGGGCGACCAGCTGCCGGCCCTGATTCGCCTGGACCTTGGCGAAGCGCCGCCGCCCCGGGATATCTGGATGGGCTACCACCAGGACATGCGGCGCCTGGACCGTCTGCGCGCGTTCGTGGAGCTGACCGGCGACATGCTCGGTAGCCACTGAGACACCGCCCGCCATGGCGCGGGTGCATCACTTGCATCGCCTTGGCTCAGGCGCCCCGGAACACCCGCTCCAGTCCGCCCAGCGTCAACTCCACCAGGCGCTCGTCGCTGACCGCATCCGGTACCTGGATCACGCCGTGGATCATCAGGGAGGCCAGGCCGTGGATGTAGGACCAACTGGCCAGCGCGGCGGCGCGCACGTCGGAAGCCTCCCGGGGCAGGGCGAGTTCGTCGGCGATGATCCGTTCCAGTCGGCCGAAGGCTTCGTCCCGTGCTTCGGCGAGCGCGGGCAGGGTTTCGCCGCTGACGAATTCCGCGCCGAACATCAACTGGTAGATCGCCGGGTTGCCGCGGGCGAAGCGCAAGTAGGCCAGGCACACCTGCAGCAGTTGTCCGCCGCCGATCCTGTCGTCCGAGAGCACCTGGCTGAGTTCGCGAAAGCCCTGGGCGGCGAGGTGGGCGAGCAGTTCGCCGCGGCTGGCGAAGTGGTGATAGGCGGCGGTGGGGCTCACGCCGACGCGTTCGGACACGGCGCGCAGCGACAGTTTCCCCGGACCTTCTTCATCCAGCAGCCGGCGGGCCGCGTCGAGCAGTTGCGGAGCGAGGTTGCCTACGTGGTAGGTGTCGCGCTTGCGGGGCGAAGGCTTCTTCGGGGCGGTCTGCATGGGCGGGCGCTGAGAACGGGAGGGAGCGAAATCCTAACACGCGGAAGAATCTTGACAGTGATAAGTTATGCTCCGTAATCTCGCTCCATTCGCGGCCTGTAGCGGTATTCGAGAGATCCATGCAGCGAACGCGTAGCGCGCCCACGGCGCAATCCGCCGCCGCACCGGCGGCTCCAACAACAAGAAGAAGGCACAGACATGAGCGACCTACAACTCCAGCCGGCTGCGGCAACTTCCCTGCAACGCTGGCACGCGATGGTGGCCGAAGCCGACCTGAGCGCGCTGCCTGAGCTGCTGGCACCGAGCGTGGTGTTCCGCTCGCCGATGGCGCACAGCGCCTATCCGGGTGCGCCGGTCGTGGCGACGATCCTCAACACGGTGATCAAGGTCTTCGAGAACTTCACCTATCACCGCCAACTGGCGAGCGCTGACGGGCTGAACGTCGTGCTGGAGTTCAGCGCCCAGGTGGGTGGCAAGGAACTCAAGGGCATCGACATGATCCGCTTCGACGAAAGCGGCAAGATCGTCGATTTCGAGGTGATGGTCCGGCCAATGAGCGCGTTGCAGGCGCTGGGCGCGGAGATGGGCGCACGGCTCGCGCCCTACCTGGCGGCGCACAAGGCGAAGAGCGCCGGCTGATCAGACGCGGTGGGCGCCGCCCTCGAACTGGGGCGGTGGTTCGCGCGGCGCTTCGGGTTTCTAGCCGGCGGCGCCGATCCGCTGCGTCCATTCGCTGGGGCTTGCCCCGACCTTGCGACGGAACGCCCGGGCCAGCGCGGACGGGCTTTCGTAACCCACTTCGTCGGCGATCAGGGCGATCGGGCGTCCTTCGCGCAGACGTTTCTGCGCCAGGCTGACGCGCCAGCCGGCGAGGTAGTTCGCCGGGGTGCTGCCCACCACCTTGTGGAAACGGGCCGCGAAGCTGGCGCGCGACATGCTCGCGGCACTGGCCAGCTCGGCGACCGACCAAGGCCGGGCAGGCTGGTCGTGCATCAGCGTCATCGCCCGCGCCAGGCGCAGGTCGGCGAGCCCGGCCATCATCCCGGTGGAGATCGCGCCATCATTCATCAGTTGCCGGAACAGCTGGATCAGCATCAGCTCGATCAGCCGGTTGAGGATCGCGTCGCGTCCGCAATCCTCGCCGAACGCCTCGCGGAACAGCCAGTCCAGGCTGCCGCTCAGCGTCGGCAGCTCGTCCAGCGGCAGCACGATATGGCTGGGCAGCGCCTGCGACAGCGGGTTGTCGACGCCACCGCTGAAGTTCAGCGTCGCGCAGACCAGCTCCGCGTGGTCGGCTTCGCTGGCCACCAGTTGGTGCGCCTGCGGCCGCGCCAGCAACACCAGGCTGGGCCTGTCGATGACGGTGGCCGGGCCGTTGCCCTCGCGAAAGCTGATCCTCCCCGAACGCAGCAGGTGGACGTAGCCACGTTGCTCCTGGCCGGTGAAGCCGCTGATACCGCAGAAACCACCCAGGTGGAACGCAGAGGCGTGCAGGCTGAAGTGCTCCATCAGTGCGGAGAGTCGATCCATGTTCGGCTTCTCGTTTAGACGATCAGTCGCATAACTTCGACGATTTGGATCCAAAAGGAAAGGTCTGCTGCCTACCATCGGTTCCAGGGTTGTCGATCGACCACCCACCACCGATTGGAGAATCACCATGACCCGCATCGCCGCACTGCCCCTCGAACAGGCTCCCGCCGCTTCCCGTCCACAACTGGAAGCCCTGCAGAAGAGCCTCGGTTTCGTCCCTAATGCGTTCAAGACCCTGGCCCACTCGCCCGCGGCCCTGGGCGGTTACCTGGCATTGGCCGGGGCCATGGCGAAGAGTTCGCTCAGCGCCGCGGAGCGCGAGACGGTCGCCCTGGCGACTTCGCAGGTCAACGGCTGCGAGTACTGCCTGGCCGCGCACACGCTGTTCGCCGGCAAGGCCGGGCTCGACGCCGAGGCCATCGGCGAAGCACGACAGGGCCGCCTGAGCGCGCTGGCGCTGTTCGCCCGGCAGGTGACCGAGAGCCGTGGCCAGGTCAGCGATGCACAACTCGCCGCGGCACGCGCCGGCGGTTTGAGCGATGCGAAGATCGTCGAGCTGATCGCCCAGGTCACCCTGCTCACGCTGACCAACTACCTCAACAACGTCGCCGCCACCGACATCGACTTTCCGCCCGTGAGCCTGTGAGCCTGTGAGCACGGCAGACAGAGGAGCAAGCGCAATGAAACCGGTAACCCTCTACAGCACGAGTCACTGCCCCTACTGCGTCAACGCCAAGTCGTTGCTGGCGCGCAAGGGCGTCACCCCGAACGAGATCGACGTGGGGTCCTCGCCGCAGGCCCTGGCGCAGATGATGGAGCGCACCCGGCGCCGGACGGTGCCGCAGATCTACATCGGCGAACTGCACGTCGGCGGTTTCGACGACCTGGCCGCCCTGGAGCGTCGCGGCGAGCTGGACGGGCTGCTGCAAGGCTAGTGCGAACGACCGGCGCGGCGCCGGGCGCTTCAGGCGTCGCGCAGCAGGTCGTTGGCGTCGAGCAGGCGATAGGCGATTTCGGGGCGTTTTTCCAGCGCCCGGCGGATCGCCGAAGGGATCGATTGGCGGGTTTTGCGACAGAGGCCGGGCAGGGGATCGATCTGGATCTGCAGGCCGCGCATGCTGCGCACTTCGTTGAAGCCGGGGCCGATCTCCAGGCGGATGCCGAGTTGCTCGTACATGCGCCGCTGCATGTGCTCGAGGTCGGGAAGGTCGGCGAGATTTTCCAGGCGTTCGAGCAGGCGCTTTTCCTCGCTGCGGGTGAGACCGAGGATGCGCAGGTCGGCGCCCGGGGTTTCGTGCAGGCGTTCGCGCTCGCAGTTGCAGGCGCCGGGCGGGCAGGGTTGGCGGGTCAGCGGAGGCGTCATGGGCTCCGATCATAGCCATCCGCAGTGGCGCTTGCCCACTGCCGCGCGACGGGTGCGCAGGGCCGAGTGGTGGCGATTCGTTCGCACGGCGGCGTGAGCGGCACTTACAAAAAAGGCGGTCCGTCTGGATCGCCTTTTTCGTTGCCTCTTCGACATCTCGATCAGCCCAGCGCGCGTCGCGGGGGCTGGCGCAGCGGCGCGCCTTCGGCCTTGTAGTAGCGCGTTTCGCTGCGCGGCAGGGGCGTGACGCCGCGAATCCTGTCGGCGATTTTCTCGGCGATCATGATGGTGGTGGCGTTGAGGTTGCCGGTGATGATCTGCGGCATGATCGAGGCATCCACCACGCGCAAGCCCTGTACCCCGTGTACCCGGCCCTGGCCGTCCACCA
>NZ_DJTK01000024.1:0-94346 GCF_002438225.1 Pseudomonas sp. UBA6310
CGATGGCCGGCGACGAAGATGCGTTGAGGCTGCTGCATGCTCAGTTCTCCACGGAGACCGGAACGTCATGGCCGTGCCGCTTCAGCAGGGCGTGGCGCTGGGCGACCTTGAGGTCTTCGCGGACCATCTCGGCGCACATTTCCTGCACGGTGATTTCCGGGGTCCAGCCGAGCTTCTGCTTGGCCTTGCTCGGATCGCCGAGGAGGGTTTCCACTTCGGCCGGACGGAAATAGCGCGGATCGACGCGCACGATGGTGTCACCGACCTTCAGCGCCGGAGCCAGATCGCCCTCGATGCGCTCGACGATGGCCTGCTCGTCGACGCCCTGGCCTTCGAAGCGCAGGGTGATGCCCAGCTCGGCGGCCGACCAGCTGATGAACTCGCGCACCGAGTACTGCACGCCGGTGGCGATGACGAAGTCGTCGGGGGTTTCCTGCTGCAGCATCATCCACTGCATGCGTACGTAGTCCTTGGCGTGGCCCCAGTCGCGCAGCGAATCCATGTTGCCCATGAACAGGCAGGACTCCAGACCCTGGGCGATGTTGGCCAGGCCACGGGTGATCTTGCGGGTCACGAAGGTTTCGCCACGGCGCGGCGACTCGTGGTTGAAGAGAATGCCGTTGCAGGCGTACATGCCGTAGGCCTCGCGGTAGTTCACCGTGATCCAGTAGGCGTAGAGCTTGGCCACCGCGTAGGGCGAGCGCGGGTAGAAGGGCGTGGTTTCCTTCTGCGGGATTTCCTGCACCAGGCCGTAGAGCTCGGACGTCGAGGCCTGATAGAAACGGGTTTTCTTCTCCAGCCCGAGCAGGCGGATGGCTTCGAGGATGCGCAGGGTGCCCATGCCGTCGACGTCGGCGGTGTATTCCGGCGCTTCGAAGCTCACCGCCACGTGGGATTGCGCGCCGAGGTTGTAGACCTCGTCCGGCTGCACTTCCTGGATGATGCGGGTGAGGTTGGACGAGTCGTTGAGGTCGCCGTAGTGGAGCACGAAGTTTTTGTTCTCGACATGCGGGTCCTGGTAGATGTGATCCACCCGCTGCGTGTTGAACAACGAAGCGCGGCGCTTGATGCCGTGTACTTCATAGCCCTTCTCGAGAAGGAACTCGGCCAGGTAGGAACCATCCTGTCCGGTGATCCCAGTGATGAGCGCCCGCTTCAAAGTAAATTTCTCCCCAGCAACTCTTCATAAGCTTCAATGGTTTTTTTGTACGTCATATCCCAGCTAAACATCTGGCCACGAGCCAAACCTAGATCGACCAACACTCGACGGGTATCAAGGTCGGAAACAGCCTCCAACGCGCAAGCAATTTCCTCAGGCGAACCTTTTTCTAACAAAAGCGCTGCGTTACCAGCCACCTCAGGAATAGACGAGGCGTTAACCGCAATGACAGGGCAACCCGCCCTCATCGCCTCTAGTATGGGTATACCAAACCCTTCATACAATGAAGGATATACTAGGCACAATGCAGTATTATACAAAACATTCAACTCGTCATTCGAAATGTAGCCAGCATGCCGGTATCGCCCCGGGAGATTCTTTTCCAAAAAATCCAACTCTTGAGAACTAAACCCCCCCCCTCCCACACAAACGAGAGTTAAATCTTTAATAAAAGAAAGCGCTTTCACAACGGATATGAAATTTTTATAACCCTGCCTTGTACCTACAAACAAGACCTCATGATTAAACCCTCTCCCAAGAAAACAATAATCATGAGACACGCCGTTATGGACAACTCTTATTTTCGAGTCTAAATCTTTACCATAGAATTCAAGAAGATCAGCCTTGGTACTATTCGATACACACAACAACAAATCTGACTGCATGACAGCGTTTTTTTTCTGTAGTGAATGGGCATATTTTTTGATCCCCGAGGAAAACTTTTCGTAAGTAAAATCATGCACTGTAGTTACAACCGCACACCGACCATTATATGGCAAGCGATAATATGTAGAGTGAAAAATATCTACAGGAAATCTCAAAGGAACACGACGATATCTCTCTAAATATCGCACCTTACCATAACGCTTCAAATAATACAGATGTTGAGGCAGCCTAGAAACCAACTCGTTAAATAAAACAGATATACCACCACCACCTTGCAGAGAGTATATTATACCATCATAAAATATCATAATCTCCCCTTACTTAAAGGATACCTAATGAAAATACAAAACAAAGTTAACATACTAACTAATGAAAACAAAAACTCGAAAGACCTAAAAACAGGGACCGTAAACGATGTAGATAAACCCCAAGCAATCATATAGTAAGCCGGAATAAATATTAATTTTTGCATAGAAAATCTTTTTTGAATATATGCAAGAAAAAATCCAAACCCCGCCAAAAAACATAAGAAAAACAAACCAAAATCTACATACAAATAAGAAAATAGATTTTGGGCAGGATTCCAGATCCACTCATAGTTTTTGCACTCGAAATCTGTCCCCACCAAAGTACTGAGTACAAAATTTGCCGGAGACAGCACAAGCGAAAAGCCAAATGAATTACAACCTAGCGTCTCCAATACCTTTTGGAAATTATAAATACCCAGTTTACTGTACAAAAAAACAAAATCCGCAACGCCAAACCCTTTGAGCCTTGAACCTGAAAGGAAATCAAGCATCAAAAAGAGACCCGCGAAAAGCGTTGAAATTGTTGCGAGCCGAAGCCAAGTAAAATTCAGCCGAACCAAAAAAGCGATACTTACAGCTATAGCAATGGCCAAAAAAACTATTCGATTCATTACAAGCACCGAACAAAAAACCGATACAATAAACGCTAACGCGGTTAAAAAGCTCAAACGATGCCTACACCGAGCCACAAAGGAGCCATGAACCCGTAGAGAAAAGGCAGCTAAGAAAACCGCCACGGGGAAAATATGGAACATTTTCACATAACCGGGTAAGCCGCCCTGACTCGACGGGGTAAGATAGTACTCCCTGAGTTCTGACGATGCTTCTCCAGCCAAGAATTTCCCAACATAATATTCTAAACCCACAGCTGTTTGGATCTGGAGCAAAACCGACATAGCTCCAGCCAGAACTAAAAGACAAGAAAGAATAAAGAACCATATCGATAGATCACACTGCGCCTCAGACAACCAAGCCGGTTTGTTTGCGACCCTTACACACAAGAAAAACACAACATAACCAAACATGGCAAAAAACATACCGAGGCACTGCAGAAATATCGCATCCCGGGCATCTACAAAGCTTAGCTGGCTAAAATCAAAAAAAAGGCCAACCAAAGGTAGGCCATTAAAAAGTAAAAATAATAACAACAACAAATGACACCTAATAAATCCCAACTGGATCACCTACCTAACTATAATTCCAGTAAAAATCCCAAGCATTTCGGACAAATAATATCTTAATTTGCCACGATTAAAAATCAATAAATAAAACAAATAAAGAGAAACCAGAAAAACCCTTTTGGCCAAGCGAAAAAACATACGATGCTTGACACACAATCGAGCAAAGCCACACCTATAACTAAAAACCCGTCTAATTTCCGCCGGATCTTGATAACCGGCAATTTTGTTAGGATGATATATTTTTAGCTCTGGCGTGTAATAGAGCTTTAGCGAATCGTAAAGCAACCGAAGCACCAAGTCATACGCTTCCTCAGCCCCATGAAAAGTACCAACACCGAGGAACTCATCGAATTCATATAAGGAAAATATTTTTCTTTTAATTACCATCGTTGCCTCAACGAACATACCTGCATGCTTTTTCAATGTCAGGTAGCCAGGTTGAGTACAGAAATCCACCACACTGTTTTTTCCATCCCTGTCTACACACCGTCCAAAAAGCACAGACAAATCCGACTGCCCATCGAAAATGGAATCACTTAATTGAAAAAATCCTGGAAGAATCTCCGCATCATCATCAGGAAAAAAAAAGAATTCTCCTCGGGCTCTGCGAGCTCCGTAATTCCGAGCTCTAGAGGCGCCCCTGAAGCTGACTTTAAGGTGGGTAATATCTAGCACGCTGGTAAACTTATTGATGACTTCAACAAGACGGTCATCCGCATTCTGATCCACAACAATAACTTCGAGAGATGAATAACGTTCAGCTGCGATTGAATTCAATAAAGCCTCGACTTCAGCCGCCCGCCCCAATGTTGGAACTATAACACTATATTTAATATTTTCCACGATCCCCCCAACGTCCATCCGAATTCGATACCAACACCAAAAAACCTAACGCTAAAGCAGATAAATAGCCTAAAACAAGGCTATAAACCGCACCATCCACACCATACCTTGGGATAAGACCATAGGCAGCGCCCACAACAATAGCGAGCACAATCAACCATTTAACTAACTGCCATTGCCCAAGCGCATATTTATTCACATAAGCGCTTAAGGCCAAATCCCCAAAATAAAGGATATTCACCACGGCAAGTAACTTTAGCAAGCTTGCCGACTCAGCGAAGCTTGGCCCATACAGAACGAACACTATCAAATTGGCGAAAATCATCAAACCAAAAGAAATAGCAAACCCAAGAGCAATCATAAACATGAATAATCCGACTATACGACGTTTAACCAATCCCAAACTAATATTAGAATAAATAAAATGAGGCGCTATAGATGCAACCACTACAGCTCCAATCAGGTTTAAATTTTCAGTCACCTGTACCGCTGCAGCGTAGATGCCAAGCTCCGCCGGAGAGGCTAATTCGTTTAGCAAGAGCCGGTCAACTTTCTGCACCAGGTACATCGCCACGAGCCCCCCCCAGAACGGGACTCCAGCGCGGAAAAGCCGCCTGAACTCCGGCCAGTCAAAAGATTGAACTTCAGTCCCGCGTAGGTAAATTCGATAGTAGATAATGAAAATTATCGCAAGAGCGAGGGCCTCAAGTACCCATATGCTCCCATACAATAAAACTGAAGAGAAGCCTAAAAAAAACAAAATTGCGATAGCAACCAGCTTAAGCCCACTTACTAGCACCTGCGCTATAGAAGACGGCCTGTTATTTGTATTCGCCTGCAGCCAGGCGATCATAACTCCAAAAGGCTCTTTAAAAAAGAGCATCAAACCCAATATGACGATCAATGATTTCTGCGACTCAGCCAGATAAAACCAAGCAAGACTGCACAACATAATAAAGGAAAAAAATGATGCTGCTAAGCGAAGCAAAAAGGAATTTACCAGCAATTTTTTCTTGTATTGTATGTCACTGGATGCGCATAAAGCCGGCACCAGTACTTCAGCGCCACAGATGTAAGTAACCGCCAGAAAAATATTAAATACGGAAATGGCGTATTGAAATTCTCCAAAACCCTTAACACCAAGCGAGCGCGCCAAAATTACATTTGCAACCAAACCAACCAATATAATCGCCCCCCTCTCAAGTAGAAGCCAAGTTATATTAGCAAAAACCTTCATACGCACTGTATAATTTTTCCATTTAGATGGTAGCTTTCAAAAGAGCTTCATGTAGTTCTTTTCGGACCCAATCCCTTTACCGAAAAAATTACTTCTTGACCGCCTTCGAAGGTCATGAAATTTGAAACTGGCTGTCATCTCAACCTGTGTGGTATTAGGACAGACAGCCTATACTTGCGGTAGCAAGCATGCACGAGAGGGTCAGCATTGCCTTGCTTGCCGAGTAAGGTGAGCCAGGCGCACAGTAAGTGGACTCGGTAAAAAGCTCAACGGTGCGTTCTAGATTACCGTACATCTCATTTGTAGAAATGTGATCGGACCGCCACCAGATAGACGGTTTTTTCGCCGAAGGCTCGCTGAGAGCATTGGCCCTTCGTCGTGAGCAGATAAGAGATACACCCGACGTGTCGATGTGCATATGAGTTGCGATCAGTGCCTTGATTATATTCAGCGAGAATCCGAGGGCCAATTAATCCGCGCGAGCCGTTACAGCTTTATAGGCTCCATTACTCTGGAACAACCTACAGTCAACCAGCAGGCTGCTGGCGTCACTCATGTGCAGCTGCCGGCACGAGCCGGTCATGCCCTCTTTGGCGCCATGTTGCTCGATGATCGGATAGCGCATGGTTAGTCCTTTAACAATCACTCAACGCACTCGCGACAAGCTAGTCACGAGCCCACTGAAAACATGAAGCGGGATTCTATCGGAGTTTCGGAGCCGCTGAGTCGTCAGCGGCATATCGGTGGGTGAACGGTCAGATCACAGGCGTGGGACGGCGCAGGTTTCGCACCAGCGCGATGAAGAGTCCGAGCATGCCTCCGAGCACCAGTGCGAGCGCAACGATCAGCGCCTTCTTCGGCTTGATAGGCTGGCGGGGTTCCACCGCGCTCTGGTCAATGGAGACCAGCTTGAGTGATTCCGTATCGAAATGCAGGGCACGCAGTCGCGCCGCCTCCTCGCGCCAGCCGGCGAGGTCCTTCAGGAACAGGTCTTCGTTTTCGCGGCTGTTGAGCACTTCGATCTGGCGGTTGTGCTCCAGCAACTTGAGTTCCCGGGCGATCTGCGCGATGCGTGGCTCGGTGAAATCATCGGAGCGGCGTGCCGATAGCGCCTTGCGCTCGGCCTCCAGCGCATTACTGCCCATGAAGTAGAGCGGTATCTGCTGATTGTTCACCTCGGTGCGGATCACGTTGCCCTGGCCGGTGATCTCGGCGGCGCCAAGCGAAGACGGCGTGGTGGGCTTGCTGATACCCAGCGATGTCGCGATCCGAATCGCTTCATCGAGCTGGTTGATGCGATCGTCGCGGCGGGTCTTCAACTGCTGGCGCAGCGCAGCGAGCTCGTCGTTCAACTGGGCGCGCTTGAGCGCGTCCGCCTCGCTCAGCTTGGCAATCTTGATCTCTTTGCTGGCCTCGTAATTGGCGCGAGCCGCTGCCATGTTCTTTTCCAGCTGGCTGAGCCTGTTGCCGATAAGCGTATCGAGGTCGGCCGCGACCTCGTTACGCACTTTATCCAGTGAGTACTGCACGAAGCCATTGACTAGCTCCACGCCATCGAGGTCTTGCGGATAGGTCAGCTGCAGGCCGACAAAAGCCGTCGTCCCCTCGGGCCTCTTGGGGTCGGGCTGCAGCAGTTTGAATGCCTCGTCGTTGAAGGCTTCGAACGTTTGTTCGAGGCTGCGGCCGGGCTGCGCCAGAACAGCGAACAGTGGCTGATTATCACGAAAGAAGCCAAGCCGGTTCTCATAGGAATCAAGCGCCGCTCCGACCTGGGCCAGCGCTTGCTTCGGCGACAGCTCGTAGATGCCCAGATGATTCAGCTCGTCGAGGTCCTTGATAGCCGCTGGCCGCAATACGCTCTGGACACTGTAGTAGCGGGGCGCGAGCAACGCATAGACAAGCCCGATGAGTCCTGCCAGGGCTGTAACGGCGATGATCAGCTTTTTTTGCTTCCAAAGCGCACTGACGAGCTGAACCAGATCGATCTCATCATTGGCAACGGGGCGTAGGGTTTGCGGGGAGGTCACAGCGTTCACGTCGAATTCCATCTCGTCGGTGTAAGGAGCAAATAGCAGCGTCCGGGTCGCGACCACAAAATAACCGAAACGTTCCTTCATATTTTGCGGGCCGCCATTTTGCCACCTGATCCACAAAAAACAAGCGATACGGATCACTTGGCGCGGCGTGCACCTGTCGTTCGATAGGAGGCCCACCTTTGGTGGCAAATGCGTTGGATTTTTAAGACAGGGCTGCGGCCTGCGTTCGTCGCGCGCCCACAGGGCTCGGTATGCCTGGCGGGTTCGTGGGCCGGCTGGGGCTGAAGGGTGCTTTGGGGACGTATCTGCTATCGCCGCAGCTCTACCACCCAGGCTTTATTGCAGCGACGCCGCTCGGGCTGCTTGCCGCCCATGGGGAAATCCCGAAAGAGAAAAGGTTAGTGCCTGCTGCGCGCCATCAGGCTACGCACCAGCGCTACGAACACTCCAAGCATGCCACCGAGGACAAGGCCTAAAGCAAGGATCATGGCTCTTTTCGGCTTAATCGGCTCTGACGGGGCCAATGCAAGCTGGTCCACCCGGACCAACCTCAGGCGCTCGGTGTCGAGCTTGATCCCCTTCAAGCGGGCTGCTTCTTCACGCAGCTCGGCTAGGTTGGTCAGGTAACGATCCTCACCCTCCCGCCCCTCCAGGATCTCGACTTCACGATTGTTTTCGAGCATCGCGAGCTCGGATTGTATCTCGGCTATGCGGGGCTCGATGAAATCGTCGGATTTCCGATTGGCAAGTGCATCGCGTTCGGCTGTCAGGGCCTCGGTTCCCAGGAAATACAACGGCGTTTCCTGATTGGTCACTTCAGTGCGAATGACCTGCGTGCCTCCACGGGACGCCGTCATGGCCAATGGGCTTGTCGGCGTGCGGATACCCAACGACTGGGCAATCGAAATAGCCTCGCTGAGCTGCTGGATGCGGTTGGTTCGGCGCGTTTTCAGTTCCTCGCGCAGAGCGGTGAGCTCATCCTGCAGCTGGGCACGCCTGAGGGCGCTCTCCTCCCGCAGGGCAGCAATTTTCGCTTCCTTGGAGGCGTTATAGTTCGCTCGCTGCGCCTCCATCTTCATATCCAGGCTGGCCAGACGGTTTTTGATCAGGCTTTCGATATCTTCGGCGATCTCGCGACGCTCAAGCTCCAGCACATAGGCGACAAAGCCATTCACGACTGACGCGCCATCCATTCCTTTCGGGTAGGTGAGTCGGAGGCCGACGAATGCACTGCGGTTATCCGTCCGTTTCGGATCCGGAAAGAGCATCTCGAATGCCTGTTCACTGAATTCGGCAAAGGTCCGCTCAGGCGAATCGCCATTCTTGGCGATGCGCTGAAAAAGCTCCTGGTTATTCAGGAAGAAATCGCGGCGGTTGTCATAGGACGAAAGCCCGGCAGCCATTCGGTTGATCGCTTCTTCCGGTGTGAGCTTGTAGATTCCGGTCTCGTTAAGCTGATCGAGGCTGCTCTGCGGGATGGGCCGAAGATAGGTTCTGGTTTGATAGTAAGGCGTCGCCAGGAAAGCGTACCCGGCAGCCATGAGCGTGACGATGAGGGTCACGCCAACGATCAAATGCTTCTGTCGCCAAAGCGCACGAAACAGTTCGACCAGATCAATCTCGTCAGTAGGGGAGACTTGGTGCTGCACTATCATCCGAATCCTTGTTATTGATGCACGTCAGCGCAAGCAAGCGAACCGGATTTTGTACACGACGGGCCGAAAAAGTTCCGTGAGCTGATGATTTCAAAGACTTTCTATGTAGACATGCCGCTGCTGCTACGCGGATACGACTGCCATTACTCGTCCTCGTTGACCCTGTCGCGCAGTTCCTTGCCCGGCTTGAAATGTGGGACGAATTTGCCGTCCAGAGTGACCGACTGCCCGGTCTTGGGATTACGGCCGACGCGGGGCGCGCGGTAATGGAGGGAGAAGCTGCCGAAGCCGCGAATCTCGATACGATCACCCGTGGCCAGGGCCTGGGACATTTGTTCCAGCATGGTCTTGATCGCCAGCTCGACATCCTTGGATGAAAGCTGACCTTGGTGAGTGACGATTCGCTCGATCAACTCCGACTTGGTCATGTTTTTCCCTTCTTTTTCAAGCGGCTAGATCATTTCGGGTGAATCGGTTTTAGCATGCTGGGCAGCGTTTGAACAGCCTTGCGAAGGGTTATGGAGACGATTCGGGAAAGAACCGCCATTGACGGAACCACATTGATCTGAAGAGCAGACCACCGACGATATGCAGCCAAGGCGAAGCCGCGCAAATCCGGATCGTCACTCGACCCGAGGCAACAGAGTATGCCGGCCCATTGTGGTGAATGGGCACGGGAAGTTTTGCGCGGTGCCCAGAGGGCGTGGCGGAATAAAGTGGGTGTATATACCGGCGTAGGGTGGATGACGCTTCACCCATCCACCGTGCGGTGGGTCGGTGGATGAAAGAGCGTCATCCACCCTAGGATTGAACAGTGACGGTCCGCTTTTTCGGCGTCCTCACCCGCCACCGTCAGCCAAGCAGCCGCTTTTTCGTCCAGCCTCCAGCGACCTTAACGAAGCGAGCACGCTTTCATGCAAAGCCGAAACGCGCATATGAAAAAGGGCGACCGAAGTCGCCCTTTTTCTATGGATCGCTGGAACTTAGTTCTGGCTTTCCATCTGAGCGCGGATCAGATCACCAATGGTGGTCGGACCGGTGCTTTCAGTTTCCTGCTTGGTACGCAGCTCCTTCATCGCGTCCTTTTCGTCTTCGACGTCTTTGGACTTGATGGAGAGGCTGATTACGCGGCTCTTGCGGTCGATGCTGATGATCTTGGCTTCGACTTCGTCGCCTTCTTTCAGCACGTTGCGCGCATCTTCGATGCGGTCGCGGCTGATTTCGGACGCTTTCAGGGTCGCTTCGATATCGTTGCCCAGGTCGATGATGGCGCCTTTGGCGTCAACTTCCTTCACGGTGCCACGAACGATGGTGCCCTTCTCGTTGAGCGACGCGTAGTTGGAGAACGGATCGTCTTCCAGCTGCTTGATGCCCAGGGAGATGCGCTCGCGCTCCGGATCGACCGAGAGGATGACGGTGTCGAGCTCGTCGCCCTTCTTGAAACGACGGACGGCTTCTTCACCGACTTCGTTCCAGGAGATGTCGGACAGGTGAACCAGACCGTCGATGCCGCCGTCCAGGCCGATGAAGATACCGAAATCGGTGATCGACTTGATGGTGCCGGAGATCTTGTCGCCCTTGTTGAAGCGGCTCGAGAAATCTTCCCATGGGTTGGATTTGCACTGCTTGATACCCAGGGAGATACGACGACGCTCTTCGTCGATGTCGAGAACCTGAACTTCCACTTCGTCGCCAACCTGAACGACCTTGGACGGGTGGATGTTCTTGTTGGTCCAATCCATCTCGGAGACGTGCACCAGGCCCTCCACGCCCTCTTCCAGCTCGGCGAAGCAGCCGTAGTCGGTGAGATTGGTGACGCGTGCGGTGACGCGGGTGCCTTCCGGGTAACGGGCCTTGATGGCAACCCATGGGTCTTCGCCCAGTTGCTTCAGACCCAGCGATACGCGATTGCGCTCGCGGTCGAACTTGAGCACCTTGACGTCGATCTCGTCGCCAACGTTGACGATCTCCGACGGGTGCTTGATGCGCTTCCAAGCCATGTCGGTGATGTGCAGCAGGCCGTCCACGCCACCGAGGTCGACGAATGCGCCGTAGTCGGTGAGGTTCTTGACGATACCTTTGACTTGCTGACCTTCCTGCAGGGATTCCAGCAGCGCTTCACGCTCGGCGCTGTTCTCGGCTTCCAGGACACTGCGACGGGAAACGACAACGTTGTTGCGCTTCTGGTCGAGTTTGATGACCTTGAACTCGAGTTCCTTGCCTTCCAGGTGAGTGGTGTCGCGCACCGGGCGGACATCCACCAGGGAGCCTGGCAGGAACGCACGGATACCGTTGACGTCGACGGTGAAACCGCCTTTGACCTTGCCGTTGATGACGCCCTTGACAACTTCTTCCGCTGCGAAAGCCGCTTCCAGAACGATCCAGCACTCTGCACGCTTGGCTTTTTCGCGGGACAGCTTGGTTTCACCGAAGCCATCTTCAACCGCGTCCAGCGCAACGTGAACTTCGTCACCCACGCTGATGGTCAGCTCGCCCTGTTCGTTGTAGAACTGCTCGACCGGGATGACGCCCTCGGATTTCAGACCGGCATGGACGGTGACCCAGTCACCATCGATGTCGACCACGATGCCGGTGATGATGGCGCCCGGCTGCATGTCGAGGGACTTCAGGCTTTCTTCAAAAAGTTCTGCAAAGCTTTCGCTCATGTTGATTCCTGTTGGTTCAAGGGCGGAGAAAACGCCCATCTGCCACATTCCAGACAATGTGGGATACGTTCATGTAAAAAGAGGCCTGCGGGACTAGGACTGGTCTCCCGCACGCCTCCTTGGCGGGCCTGCAGTGCCGGCGCTTTCGCGGGCGGCTGCTGCGGCCTGGTCACTCGGCGAGATCGCGGTTGGCGACTTCGCCGAGAATCTTTTCAAGCACCTGCTCGATGGAAAGCACCGTGGAATCCAGCATGAGCGCATCATGCGCCGGCTTCAAAGGCGCTACCGCGCGTTGGGTATCGCGTTCGTCGCGCTCACGGATCTCATCAAGAAGACTCGCAAGACTAACATCATCACCCCTGGCCTTCAACTGCATGTACCGGCGGCGGGCACGTTCCTCGACGCTGGCGGTGAGGAAGATCTTCAGCGGTGCGTCTGGAAACACCACCGTTCCCATGTCCCGGCCGTCCGCCACCAGGCCCGGATTTTCCTGGAACGCGCGCTGGCGCTGCAGCAGCGCATCGCGTACCGCGGGCAACGCGGCGACCTGGGAAGCGCCGGAGCCGATCTGCTCGTTGCGGATCGCCTGGGTGACTTCCTCGCCCTCGAGAATGATGTGCTGCTCCTGCCCGGGCGCGGCGGCGACGAACTGCACGTCGAGGTGCGCGGCCAGCACCTTGAGCGCCTCCTCGTTGGTCAGGTCGACGCCGTGGTTGCGCGCGGCGAAGGCCAGCAGGCGATAGAGCGCGCCGGAATCCAGCAGATTCCAGCCCAGTTGCCGGGCCAGCAGGCCGGCGATGGTGCCCTTGCCCGAACCGCCCGGTCCGTCGATGGCTATGACTGGTGCCTGGGTGTTCATGATGCGCCCTCTTTACTTACTCGGATGCCGACTTCCGCCGCCAGGGCGAGGAAGTTGGGGAAAGATGTCGCCACATTGGCGCAGTCGTGGATGCGGACCGGCGCACTGGCGCGCAGCGCGGCCACGCTGAAGGCCATCGCGATGCGGTGATCGCCATGACTATAGAGATCGCCGCCGCCCAGCGCCCCGCCGTCGATGATGATGCCATCGGCGGTCACTTCGGTCTTCACGCCGAGGGTGAGCAGACCATCGGCCATGACCTGAATGCGATCGGATTCCTTGACCCGCAGTTCCTCGGCGCCGCGCAGCAGGGTGCGCCCGGAGGCCACGGCGGCGGCGATGAACAGCACCGGGAACTCGTCGATGGCCAGCGGCACCAGGTGTTCGGGAATCTCGACGCCGTGCAGCTGCGCGGCGCGCACGCGGATGTCCGCCACCGGCTCGCCGCCGACGTCACGCGGGTTTTCCAGAGTGATATCCGCGCCCATCAGCCGCAGGATGTCGATCACGCCGGTGCGGGTCGGATTGACACCGACGTGCCGCAGCAGCAATTCCGAGCCTTCGGCGATGCTGGCGGCGACCAGGAAGAACGCCGCCGAGGAAATGTCCGCCGGCACTTCGATGGCGCAGGCCTGCAGCCTATGGCCAGGCGCGATGGTCACCGTGGCGCCATCCACCGTCAGCGGATAACCGAAGCCGCGCAACATGCGCTCGGTGTGGTCGCGGGTCGGGGCCGGCTCCGTTACCGAAGTGCTTCCCGTGGCGTACAGGCCGGCGAGCAGCAGGCAGGATTTGACCTGGGCGCTGGCCATCGGCATCGCGTAGTTCAACCCCGTCAGACGTTGCCCGCCGCGGATGCTCAGCGGCGGACGGCCGTCGGCGGCGGTCTCGATCTGCGCGCCCATCTGGCGCAGCGGATCGGCGATGCGCCCCATCGGACGCTTCGACAGCGACTCGTCGCCGGTCAGCACGCTGTCGAACGACTGCGCCGCCAGCAGCCCGCTGAGCAGGCGCATCGACGTGCCGGAATTGCCCAGATACAGCGGCCACGGCGGCGCCTTCAGGCCGTGCAGCCCGACGCCATGGATGGTCACGCGGCCGTGGTGCGGCCCCTCGATCACCACGCCCATGTCGCGGAACGCCTGCAACGTCGCCAGGGCGTCCTCGCCTTCGAGGAAACCGTCGATCTCGGTGGTGCCTTCGGCCAGCGAGCCGAGCACGATCGAACGATGGGAAATCGACTTGTCGCCCGGTACCCGGATGCTGCCGCTGACGCGCCCGCCGGGTTGGGCGAGGAACACGAGGTCGCCGTTGGCCTGCACCGAATCGACGTAGGCGCGCCGGGCGAGAATCTTGCCGAAATGCTCGCGGGCGACGCGGGCGCGGGTGAACACGCCGAGCAACTGATGGCCGTCGCCACTGTCGATCGCCTCGCGCAAGGCGTCGAGATCGCCGCGGAAGGCGTCGAGCGTGCGCAGCACGGCATCGCGGTTGGCGAGGAAGATGTCGTGCCACATCACCGGATCGCTGCCGGCGATGCGGGTGAAATCGCGAAAACCACCGGCGGCGTAGCGGAAGATTTCCAGATTCTCGCTGCGTTTGGCCAGCGAGTCCACCAGGCCGAAGGCCAGCAGATGCGGCAGGTGGCTGGTGGCGGCGAGCACCTGATCGTGGTGTTCGACGTCCATGTGCTCGACGTCCGCGCCCAGTTCGCGCCAGAGCCGGTCGACCAGCGCCAGGGCTTCGCCGTCGGTCGAGGCCAGCGGCGTGAGGATCACCTTGTGGCGACGGAACAGCCCGCCGTCGGCCGCTTCGACGCCGCTGCGCTCGGAGCCGGCGATCGGATGACCGGGGACGAAGCGCGCCGGCATGTCGCCGAAGGCCTCGCCGGCGGCACGCACCACGTTGCCCTTGGCGCTGCCGACATCGGTGAGCACGGCGTTGCCGAGGTCGAGCCGGGCCAGTTCACCGAGGACTTTTTCCATCGCCAGGATCGGCACGGCCAACTGGATCACATCGGCGGCGCGGCAGGCGGCGGCCAGGTCGGTCTCGCAGCGATCGACCACGCCCTGCTCCACCGCCAGGCGGCGCGATTGCGGATCGAGGTCGAAGCCCACCACTTCGCCGAACAGGCCTTTCTCGCGCAGGCCCTTGGCGAACGAGCCGCCGATCAGGCCGAGACCGACCACCACCAGGCGGCCGAGCGCGCGCCCGGCCTGCGGCAGCGGCGTCATATCAGCCACGGGCGAGAATCCGTCCCAGCGCATCCAGGCAACGGGCGTTCTCTTCGGCCAGGCCGATGGAGATGCGCAGGTGATTGGGCATGCCGTAGGCGCCGACCGGCCGCACGATCACGCCTTCACGCAGCAGCGCCTGGTAGACCGGCGCCGCATCGCGGCCGAGATCGACGGCGATGAAGTTGGCCTTCGACGCGATCCACTGCAGGTCCAGCGCGCGGAAGCCCTGCTCGAGCTGCTGCATGCCGGCATCGTTCAGCTCGCGGCTGCGCTGCAGGTATTCGGCGTCGTCGAGCGCGGCGCAGGCGGCACTCAGGGCCAGGCTATTGACGTTGAATGGCTGGCGCACGCGATTCAGCACGTCGGCGATCTGCGTCGACGACAACCCGTAACCGACGCGCAACGCGGCCAGGCCGTAAGCCTTGGAGAAGGTCCGCGAGACCAGCAGGTTGGGATAATGCGCCAGGTAATCGAGGCCATCAGGCAACTCGTCGCCCTCGGCGTACTCGATGTAGGCCTCGTCCAGCACCACCAGCACGCGCTCCGGGACCTTGGCGAGGAAGTCGGCCAGCGCCGCCGGGCCGAACCAGGTGCCGGTCGGGTTGTTCGGGTTGGCGATGAACACCACGCGGGTGTTCTCGTCGATCGCCGCGAGCATCGCCGGCAGATCGTGGCCCCAGTGCTTCGCCGCCACCGAGCGCCCTTCGGCGCCGACGGCCTGGGTGACGATCGGGTAGACGGCGAACGCGTGCTGGCTGAACACCGCGTTCAGGCCCGGCGCCAGGTAGGCACGCGCGACCAGTTCGAGGATGTCGTTGGAGCCGTTGCCCAGGGTCACCTGCGCGGCCGTCACCCGGCAGCGTTCGGCGAGCTTGCTCTTCAGCTCGAAGCCGTTGCCGTCGGGGTAGCGGGTCAGTTCGGCCAGTTCGGCGCGGATCGCCGCCAGCGCCTTGTCGCCCGGACCCAGCGGATTCTCGTTGCTGGCCAGCTTGACGATGCTCGCCGGCTCCAGGCCAAGCTCGCGCGCCAGCTCGTCGACCGGTTTGCCCGGCACGTAGGGGGACAGCTTCTGCACGCCGGGCTGGGCCAGACGAAGGAAATCACAACTCATGCGAACCTCTGTTCAAGCGGCGCCGTGCGCCGGTCAACTGATTGCCGAATAGCGGCCTGGCCGGTGATTGACCGCCAGCACCATGTTCAGTACCACCGCGCCGACGATCGACAGCGCGATGGCGTGCAGATCGACGACGAACAGCGCCACCAGCAGGATCAGGCAATCGATGACCATCTGCACCTTGCCGGCGCGCCAGCCGAAATGATCCTGGAGATAGAGCACCGCGATGTTCACGCCGCCGAGGCTGGCGCGGTGGCGGAACAGGATCAGCAGGCCGATGCCCATCAGGATGCCGCCCAGAATACTGGCATACAGCGGGTTGAGCGCCTGGAAACCGATCAGTCGCGGGGTCAGGTCGGCGAACAGCGAAACCAGTGTCACCGACGTCAGGGTACGCAGCGTGAACGGCCAGCCCATGCGCCGGATCGCCAGCCAGTAGAACGGCAGGTTGATCACGAAGAAGGCCACGCCGAAGCTGACCACGCCGGTGTACTGGGTGAGAAACGCCAGCCCCGCCGTGCCGCCGGTGAGCAGGCCGGCGGCACGATAGAGATTGATCGCCAGGGCGATCATCAGGGTGCCGCTGACCAGCGCCTGGGCATCCTCGAACAGGCTGTGGCGGTCGGCCGGCGTGCTTTCCAGCGTCATGCCGTCACTCCGCACGGGCGCGCCAGGTGCCGCGCGCCGTTCAGAGCACGGCCTTGGGGTAGGAACCCAGCACTTTCACCGCGACCGCTTCCTGGCTGAGACGCTCGAGCAGGTCCTTGATCAGCGGGTCCTTGTGATGGCCGACGAAGTCGATGAAGAACACATAGGTCCACTTGCCGCTGCGCGACGGGCGCGTCTCGATGCGCGTCAGGTCGATGCCGTTGCTGTGGAACGGCACCAGCAGCTCGTGCAGCGCGCCGGGCTTGTTGCGCATGGAGACGATCACCGAGGTCTTGTCGTCGCCGGTCGGCGGGACTTCCTGGTTGCCGATGATGAGGAAGCGCGTGGAGTTGTCCGGGCGGTCCTCGATCTTCTCCTGCAGCTTGGTCAGGCCGTAGAGGCTGGCCGCCATGTCGCCGGCGATGGCCGCCGAGCTCCACTCGCCCTTGACCCGCTTGGCGGCGTCGGCGTTGCTGGAAACCGCCACGCGCTCGACGTTCGGGTAGTGCGCATCGAGCCACTTGCGGCACTGCGCCAGGGACTGGGCGTGCGAATAGATGCGGCTGATGTTGTCGGTCTTGGTGTTGTCGCCGACCAGCAGGTGATGGTGGATGCGCAGCTCGACTTCGCCGCAGATCACCATGTCGTGCTCGAGGAAGCTGTCCAGCGTGTGGTTGACCGCGCCCTCGGTGGAGTTTTCCACCGGCACCACGCCGAAATTGACCGCACCCGCGGCGACCTCGCGGAACACCTCGTCGATGGCCGCCATTGGCGTGCTGATCACCGCGTTGCCGAAATGCTTGATCGCCGCGGCCTGGGTGAAGGTGCCCTCGGGGCCGAGGTAGGCGACCTTCAACGGATTCTCCAGGGCCAGGCAAGACGACATGACCTCACGGAACAGCCGCGCCATCTCCTCGTTGCTGAGCGGGCCCTTGTTGCGTTCCATCACGCGCTTGAGCACCTGCGCCTCGCGCTCGGGCCGGTAGAACACCGGCACTTCGCCTTCGGCCAGCGCGGCCATCTTGACCCGGGCGACCTCTTCGGCGCAGCGCGCGCGGTCGCTGATCAACTCGAGGATCTTCTCGTCGAGCTTGTCGATGCGTACCCGCAGCGCCTTCAGTTCAAGCTCGGAGTTGGCATCGGACATCAGCCACGCTCCTTCTCGAACTCCGCCATGTAGCCGACCAGCGCCTCGATGGCGTCCAGGCCGAGGGCGTTGTAGATGGACGCGCGCATGCCGCCCACCGAGCGGTGCCCCTTCAGGTTGAGCAGCCCGCGGGCGTCGGCGCCGGCAAGGAAATCCTTGTCCAGGCGCTCGTCGGCGAGGCGGAACGGCACGTTCATCCACGAACGCGCTTCACCGGTGATCGGGTTGCTGTACAGGCCGCTGGCGTCGATGAAACCGTACAGACGTTCCTTCTTCGCGCGGTTGCGCTGTTCCATGGCGGCGACCCCGCCCTGCTCCTTGAGCCACTCGAAGACCAGCCCGGAGAGATACCAGGAGAAAGTCGCCGGGGTGTTGTACATCGAGCCGTTGTCGGCCGCGATCTTGTAGTCGAGCATCGTCGGGCAGACGCTGCGCGCGTGACCGAGCAGGTCTTCGCGAACGATCACCACCACCAGGCCGCTGGGACCGATGTTCTTCTGCGCGCCGGCGTAGATCAGGCCGAACTTCGACACGTCGAGGGGGCGCGAGAGGATGTCCGAGGACATGTCCACCACCAGCGGCACGTCGCCGGTCTCGGGAATCCAGTTGAATTCCAGACCGCCGATGGTCTCGTTGGAGGCGTAATGCACGTAGGCGGCATTCGCATCCAGCTGCCATTCGCTCTGCGGCGGGATGGCGAAGTAGTCGTAGGGCTTGGCGCTGGCGGCGATGTTGACCTTGCCGTAGCGGCGCGCCTCTTCGACGGCCTTGCGCGACCAGATGCCGGTGTCGATGTAGTCGGCCGAAGCGCCTTCGGGCAACAGGTTCAGCGGGATCTCAGCGAACTGCTGGCTGGCGCCGCCCTGGAGGAATAGCACCTTGTAGTTGGCCGGCACCGACAGCAGGTCGCGCAGGTCCTGCTCGGCCTTGACCGCGATTGCCGTGTAGTCGTCGCTGCGATGGCTCATCTCCATCACCGAAAGGCCCTTGCCGTTCCAGTCGAGGAGTTCGGCCTGGGCACGTTGCAGTACCGCCTCGGGAAGCGCGGCCGGGCCGGCGCAGAAGTTGAAAGCGCGATTGCTCATCGTTGATGTCTCTCAAAAAGGCAGGGCTTGGCCCTTTCACTCGTTCGAACCCCGCGTTGCCGGCAGAAGCCCGAGCGTTGCCGCCCGGCCCCTGCCTGCGTGGGAACGCCGCCGACGTTACTCGTCTTCGCCGTCACCGGGGACCACGTCCGGCGATACGTCGCCGCCGCCACCGAGCAGTTCGTCCTCGTCCGGCTCGGCACTGACCACGGGCAGCTCCTTGTCGAGCACGTCCTCGGCCAGAGCCGCTTCGTTTTCCTCGAGGTCTTCCTCGACCGAAGGCTCCTGCACCCGCTCCAGACCGACCAGGGTTTCGTCCTTGGCCAGCTTGATCAGGGTCACGCCCTGGGTGTTGCGGCCCAGCGAGGACACTTCGGAGACGCGGGTACGCACCAGCGTGCCCTGGTCGGAGATCAGCATGATCTCCTCGCCTTCCTGAACCTGGATGGCGCCCACCAGAATACCGTTGCGCTCGTTGCTGACCATGGCGATCACGCCCTGCCCGCCACGTCCACGGCGCGGGAACTCGGCGATCGCGGTGCGTTTGCCGTAGCCACGCGCCGACGCGGTGAGAATCTGCGCGTTGGGCTCGGGGATCAGCATGGAGATGATGTGCTGGCCTTCCGGCAGGCGCATGCCGCGCACGCCACGGGCGTTACGGCCCATGATGCGCACCTTGCTTTCCTTGAAGCGGATCACCTTGCCGCCGTCGGAGAACATCATCACGTCCTGCGCACCGTCGGTGACGGCGGCGGCGATCAGGGTGTCGCCCTCCTCCAGCTTCAGGGCGATCAGGCCGACGCTGCGCGGCTTGCTGAACTGCACCAGCGGGGTCTTCTTCACGGTGCCGTTGGCGGTGGCCATGAAGATGTAGCTGCCAGTGGGCTCGTCGGCGGTTTCGTCGTCGCCGTCTTCGTCTTCACCGACTTCCTCGATCTCTTCCGGCTCGGCCAGCACGCCTTCGATGACGTCATCGGCGTCTTCGCCTTCCGGCAGTTGCTGACGCACCGCCTCGAGGTCGACCTGCAGCATCGCGGTGATGCGCTCGCCTTCGCTCAGCGGCAACAGGTTGACCAGCGGCCGGCCACGCGCGGTGCGCGAGGCTTCGGGAATTTCGTAGGTCTTCATCCAGTAGACCTTGCCCTTGCTGGAGAACAGCAACAGCGTGGCGTGGCTATTGGCGACCAGCAGGTGTTCGACGTAGTCCTCTTCCTTGACCCCGGTTGCCGCCTTGCCGCGGCCACCGCGGCGCTGCGCCTGGTAGGCGTGCAGCGGCTGGGACTTGGCGTAGCCGCCGTGGGAGATGGTCACCACGCGGTCTTCTTCGGTGATCAGGTCGGCGATGGTCAGGTCGACCTGCGAGGCGACGATTTCGGTGCGACGCTTGTCGCCGAACTCGGCCTTGACGCCTTCCAGCTCCTCGCGGATGACTTCCATCAGGCGCACGGGGTTGGTCAGGATACGGATCAGCTCGCCGATCAGGGTGAGGATTTCCTGGTACTCGGCCAGCAGCTTCTCGTGCTCCAGGCCGGTCAGGCGGTGCAGGCGCAGATCGAGAATCGCCTGGGCCTGGTCGGGCGACAGGTAGTACTTGCCGTCGCGCAGGCCGTACTGCGGATCGAGATCGTCCGGACGGCAGGAATCTGCACCGGCGCGCTCGACCATCGCCTCGACGGCGCTGGATTCCCAGGCACGGGCGATCAGGCGTTCCTTGGCTTCGCCCGGCGTTGGCGATGCCTTGATCAGCTCGATCACCGGGTCGATGTTGGACAGCGCGACCGCCTGGCCTTCGAGGATGTGGCCGCGCTCGCGCGCCTTGCGCAGCTCGAACACGGTACGCCGGGTCACCACTTCGCGGCGGTGGCGGATGAATACCTCAAGCATGTCCTTGAGGTTCATCGTGCGCGGCTGGCCGTCGACCAGCGCCACCACGTTGATGCCGAACACGCTCTGCAGCTGGGTCTGGGCGTAGAGGTTGTTGAGGATCACCTCCGGCACTTCGCCGCGACGCAGCTCGATGACCACGCGCATGCCGTCCTTGTCGGACTCGTCGCGCAGCTCGGTGATGCCTTCGATCTTCTTCTCTTTGACCAGCTCGGCGATCTTCTCGATCAGACGCGCCTTGTTCAGCTGGTACGGCAGTTCGCGGATGACGATCTGCTGGCGGCCACCGGCCTTGTCGATGTCCTCGATCTCGGCGCGCGCGCGGATATAGATGCGCCCGCGACCGGTACGGTAGGCCTCGATGATGCCGGCACGGCCGTTGATGATCCCCGCGGTGGGGAAGTCCGGGCCAGGGATGTAGTGCATCAGTTCGTCGACGGTCAGCTCGGCGTTGTCCATCAGCGCCAGGCAGCCATCGATCACCTCGCCGAGGTTGTGCGGCGGGATGTTGGTGGCCATGCCCACGGCGATACCCGACGAGCCGTTGACCAGCAGGTTGGGGATCTTGGTCGGCATCACCGCCGGAATCATCTCGGTGCCGTCGTAGTTCGGCACCCAGTCGACGGTTTCCTTCTGCAGGTCGGCCAGCAGCTCGTGGGCCAGCTTGGTCATGCGCACTTCGGTGTATCGCATGGCCGCGGCGTTGTCGCCGTCCACCGAACCGAAGTTGCCCTGACCGTCGACCAGCAGGTAGCGCAGCGAGAACGGCTGGGCCATGCGCACGATGGTGTCGTACACGGCGGTGTCGCCGTGCGGGTGATACTTACCGATCACGTCACCGACCACACGGGCGGATTTCTTGTACGGCTTGTTCCAGTCGTTACCCAGTTCGCTCATGGCGAACAGCACGCGCCGATGCACGGGCTTCAGGCCGTCGCGCGCATCCGGCAGGGCACGCCCGACGATCACACTCATCGCGTAGTCGAGATAGGACTGTTTCAGCTCGTCTTCGATATTGACCGGGAGGATTTCTTTGGCCAGTTCACCCATGAGAAGCCTGGTTCCTTTTGTCTGCGAGGTGCTGCGAATAAGCGCGGGATATTATCACAAGGCGGCGTTCGAAAGCCGCCTAGAGACGCGTCGAATGGATGAGCAGGCGCCCCTTCAGTGCAGGCGCTTGCGACTCATCAGGGCGGCCATCTTCGTCGCGTCGGGGCGTTCGACCACGCCCTTCTCGGTGACGATGGCGTCGATCAGGTCGGCCGGGGTGACATCGAACACCGGATTCAGCGCCTCGACGCCGGCGGCGACGCGCACGCCGCCGACGTCCAGCAGCTCCGCGCCGTCGCGCTCCTCGAGGGGAATGTCGTCGCCGCTCTCCAACGCCATGTCGATGCTCGAGCTGGGCGCCACGACCATGAAGCGCACGCCGTGGTGCATGGCGCAAACGGCCAGTTGATAGGTGCCGATCTTGCTCGCCACGTCGCCGTTTGCGGTGATCCGGTCGGCGCCGACGATGACCCAGGTGATGCCCTTGGTCTTCATCAGGTGCGCAGCGGCGGAGTCGACGCCGAGGCTCAGCGGGATGCCTTCGCTGGCCAGCTCCCAGGCGGTCAGGCGCGAACCCTGCAGCCAAGGCCGGGTTTCGTCGACGTAGACGCGCTCCACCAGCCCCTCGAGGAAGGCCGCGCGAATCACCCCGAGCGCGGTACCGAAGCCACCGGTGGCGAGCGCGCCGGTGTTGCAGTGAGTCAGCAGCGTCTGCAGGTTGCCCTGCTGCCTGCGAATCAGCTCCATGCCCAGCTGGGCCATGGTCAGGTTGGCCTCGCGGTCGCTGAGGTGAATGGCCATGGCTTCGGTTTCCAGCGCCTTCAGCGGGTCTTCGCCGTGCTTGAGCTTGTCGAGCCGTTCGCGCAGGCGGTTCAGCGCCCAGGACAGGTTGACCGCGGTCGGTCTGGCGCCCTCCAGCACGGCGAAGTCCGCCTCCAGCCCGGCGCGCCAGTCGCCGCCCTGCGCCAGGCGCGCCCGCGCGCCGAGCACCAGCCCGTAGGCCGCGGCGATACCGATCACCGGCGCCCCCCGCACGAGCATGCTGCGAATCGCCTCGGCGACACCGGCGGCCGAGTCGAAGGTGAGCCAGGTTTCCTCCAGCGGCAGCCGGCGCTGGTCGAGCAGATGCAGCTCGCCCGCGCGCCATTCGATGGACGTCACCTTCTCCGCCGCCAGCAACTGCTCGCGCATGCTCAACCTCGTACCGGAACAAAAGCGGCGAATTATACGCACAAGCCCGCGGCGGTGGCGGGCGACGCTGCGGCGGGCGAGCCGACCGACCGCTGGCTTCGCCTTTCCAGCCCCGTGCGGCTTCAATACACTGTCCGGCCTTCTGACCTGGAACGCCAGCCCATGCCCGACGCGCCCCTCGACCTGTTGCTGCTGCCGTCCTGGCTGGTTCCGGTGGAGCCGGCGGGCGTGGTCCTCAGCGACCACGGCCTGGGCATCCGCGACGGACGCATCGTGCTCATCGCGCCACGCGCCGAGGTCCTGCGCCAGCCGGCGACGGAAATCCGCGAACTGCCCGGCATGCTGCTCGCGCCGGGGCTGATCAACGCCCACGGCCACGCGGCCATGAGCCTGTTCCGTGGCTTCGCCGACGACCTGCCGCTGCAGAGCTGGCTGGAACAGCACATCTGGCCGGCCGAGGGCCGCTGGGTCGACGAGGACTTCGTCCGCGCGGGCACCGAGCTGGCGATCGCCGAACAGCTCAAGGGCGGCGTCACCTGCTTCTGCGACCAGTACTTCTACCCGAAGATCGCCAGCGAAGTGATGCACAACGCCGGCGTGCGCGCGCAGATCAGCCTGCCGATCCTCGACTTCCCGATCCCCGGCGCGGCGGACCCGGCCGACGCCATTCGCCGCGGCCTGGAGCTGTTCGACGACCTGCGCCACCACCCTCGCCTGAAGGTCGCCTTCGGCCCGCACGCGCCCTACACGGTGAGCGACGACAAGCTGGCGAACATCCTGATGCTGGCCGACCAGCTGGACGTCGGCATTCATATGCACGTCCACGAAACCGCCGGCGAGGTGCAGCAGGCCGTCGAGCGGACCGGCGAGCGGCCGCTGGCGCGCATCGCCCGCCTCGGCCTGCTCGGCCCGCGCTTCCAGGCCGTGCACATGACCCAGGTGAACGACGAGGATCTGGCGCTGCTGGTGGAAAGCAACAGCAGCGTGATCCACTGCCCGGAGTCCAACCTCAAGCTGGCCAGCGGTTTCTGCCCCGTCGAGAAACTCTGGCAGGCCGGCGTCAACGTCGCCCTCGGCACCGACGGCGCGGCCAGCAACAACGACCTCGACCTGCTGGGCGAAACCCGCACCGCCGCGCTGCTGGCCAAGGCCGTCGCCGGCTCGGCCACCGCCCTGGACGCGCACCGCGCGCTGCGCATGGCCACGCTCAACGGCGCGCGCGCCCTCGGGCTGGACGCCTGCTGCGGTTCGCTGGAGGTCGGCAAGTTCGCCGACCTGGCCGCCTTCGACCTGAACGGCCTGGCCCAGCAGCCGGTTTACGATCCGGTATCGCAACTGATCTACGCCTGCGGGCGCGACTGCGTGAAGCACGTCTGGGTCGGCGGCAAGCCACTGCTCGACGACGGACGCCTGACCTGCATGGACGAACAACGCATCATCGCCACTGCACGGCAGTGGGGCTCGCGCATCCGCGGCGGCTGACGCCGACCTGCGACAAACTGGCATACATTGGGCCGACGTCGATGAACCTATCGGCGCCGTCAAGCTGGCAACATGTCCGCCCGGCCGCGCCCTCCTCTTTCTCGTTTCGATGGAACTACTCATGAGCAATGTCGATCACGCCGAAATCGCCAAATTCGAAGCCCTGGCCCACCGCTGGTGGGACCGCGAAAGCGAGTTCAAACCCCTGCACGACATCAACCCGCTGCGGGTCAACTGGATCGACGAACGCGTCGGCCTGGCCGGCAAGAAGGTCATCGACATCGGCTGCGGCGGCGGCATCCTCAGCGAAGCCATGGCCCAGCGCGGCGCTGAGGTGATCGGCATCGACATGGGCGAGGCACCGCTGTCGGTGGCGCGCCTGCACCAGCTCGAATCCGGCGTGCCGGTGGAATACCGGCAGATCACCGCCGAAGCGATGGCGGCGGAAATGCCCGGCCAGTTCGACGTGGTCACCTGCCTGGAAATGCTCGAGCACGTACCCGACCCCGCGTCGGTGATCCGCGCCTGCCACACGCTGGTCAAGCCCGGCGGCCAGGTGTTCTTCTCCACCATCAACCGCAACCCCAAGGCCTGGCTGTTCGCCATCGTCGGCGCCGAGTACCTGATGCGCCTGCTGCCGCGCGGCACCCATGACTTCGCCAAGTTCATCCGTCCTTCCGAGCTGGGCACCTGGAGCCGCGACGCCGGGCTGCAGGTCCGCGACATCATCGGCCTGACCTACAACCCGCTGAGCAAGCGCTACAAGCTGGCGCCGGACGTGGACGTCAACTACATGGTCCAGACCCTGAGGGAGGCGTGAGCGGCATGCGCATTCGAGCAGTGCTATTCGACATGGACGGCACCCTGCTGGACACCGCGCCCGACTTCATCGCGGTGATCCAGGCGATGCGCGCCGCGCGCGCGCTGCCGCCGATCGAGGACAAGACCGTGCGCGACGTGGTGTCCGGCGGTGCGCGGGCGATGGTGATCAGCGCCTTCGACGTCGACCCGATGTCCGACGCGTTCGAGACCCTGCGCCTTGAATTCCTCGAGCGCTACCAGAGCCATTGCGCCACCTTCAGCCACCTCTACGACGGCATGGCCGACGTGCTGGCCGATATCGAAAAGGCCGGGCTGATCTGGGGCGTGGTGACCAACAAGCCGCTGCGCTACGCCGAACCGATCATGCAGCGACTCGGCCTGGCCGAGCGCTCGGCGCTGCTGATCTGCCCGGACCACGTCACCCACAGCAAGCCGGACCCGGAAATGCTCGCCCTGGCCTGCCAGCGCCTGGAGCTGGAGCCGGCCAGCGTGCTGTTCGTTGGCGACGACCTGCGCGACATCGAATCCGGCCGCGACGCCGGCACGCGCACGGTGGGCGTCAGCTACGGCTACATCCATCCGCAGGACAACCCGCGCAGCTGGGGTGCCGATGCCGTAATCGACCACCCGCTGGAACTGCGTACCCTGCTCGACCGCGCCCTCTGCGGCTGCTGACAGGCGCCGTTCCATCCACCGACCCGCTAGCCATCCGCGCGGCCAAGGCGTGCCGCGCCCGAAGGAGCCTTCCATGTTCGACTACACCGCCCGCCCCGATCTGCTGCAGGGCCGCATCATCCTGGTCACCGGCGCCGGCCGCGGCATCGGTGCGGCCGCCGCCAAGGCCTATGCAGCCCTTGGTGCGACGCTGCTGCTGCTGGGCAGCAACGAAGACAACCTGAACCTGATCTACGACGAGATCGAAGCGGCCGGCCATCCGCGGGCCGCGGTGATTCCGCTGAACCTGGAAACCGCCCAGCCGCACCAGTTCGGCGAACTGGCGGCGATGATCGAAAGCGAATTCGGCCGCCTCGACGGGCTGCTGCACAATGCGTCCATCGTCGGCCCGCGCACGCCGCTCGAGCAGCTCTCGGGCGAGAACTTCATGCGCGTCATGCAGATCAACGTCAACGCCATGTTCATGCTCACCAGCGCCCTGCTGCCGTTGCTCAAGCTGTCGGAGGACGCCTCGGTGGTGTTCACCTCCAGCAGCGTCGGCCGCAAGGGCCGCGCCTACTGGGGCGCCTACGCGGTTTCCAAGTTCGCCACCGAGGGGCTGATGCAGGTCCTCGCCGACGAAGTCGACGGCACCTGCGCCGTGCGCTCCAACAGCATCAATCCCGGCGCCACCCGCACCGCGATGCGTGCCCATGCCTACCCGGGCGAGAATCCGGCGAACAACCCGGAGCCGGAGGCGATCATGCCGGTCTATCTGTACCTGATGGGCCCGGACAGCAAGGGCGTCAATGGCCAGCAGTTCGACGCCCAGTGAGGCGCGCGGGCGGTGGCCGGGCCACCGCCAGTTTTACGTCGAAAGCGGCAACCTACCTTCCAAATAGCGGCCATTGCCCGCCGGATAACCGGCGAAATCTTGCCACCGCCCCCGCAATAAACGCTCAAGTCACTGTTAAATAACGATAAAAATATCCTGGCACACATTTCGCTCTTGTCCTTCCACGAAACGCACACCAGCGTTGAAGGAAGAGCGCTCATGGTCCCTCCCAGCAAGAAGAACACGATCGATTTCGACGCCGCCCGCCTGCAGCGCATGGGCTACTCGGAATCTCGCCCCGTTGCCCTGCTACCGGTAACGCTGAGCGAGCTGCACCGCCAACTGACCCTGCAGCTGCAGACCAGTCTGGAGGTGGAGCGCATCCTTGAGGTGTTCTTCCGCGAGGTTCAGCGGCTGGTACCGCTGGACGCCATGACCTTCTCCCATCCGCGCAGCGAGCTGTCCCTGCAGTTCGGCGCACGCGGCACCCACAGCGCCAGCTACAACCTCAACCAGGCCGGCGAATACATGGGCGAACTGGTGTTCCGCCGCAACCAGCGTTTCGACGACTTCGAGCTCGGCCAGGTGGAATCGCTGCTGTCCTGCCTGGTGTTCCCGCTGCGCAATGCGCTGCTCTACCGCTGCGCCCTGCAGAATGCCCTGCATGACCCGCTGACCGGCACCGGCAACCGCTTCGCCATGAACCAGTCGCTGGCTCGCGAAGTGGACATGGCCCACCGTCATTCGCAGCCGCTGTGCGTGCTGATGCTCGACCTCGACCACTTCAAGCTGATCAACGACGGCTACGGCCACGGCGTCGGCGACGACGTGCTGCGCGCGGTTTCCGTCGCGCTGAAGAACCAGCTGCGCAACATCGACATGATCTTCCGTTTCGGCGGTGAGGAATTCATGGTGCTGCTCTCCAACACGGCCCTCGAGGCCGCCAGCCTGGTGGGCGAGCGCCTGCGCAGCACCATCGAGACGCTGCAATACCTGAGTCAGGGCCAGGCCATCAGGCTGTCGGTCAGCCTGGGCTGCGCCCTGCTGCGACCCTTCGAATCCGCGGAAAGCCTCACCCGCCGCGCCGACGACGCGCTCTACGCCGCCAAACGCGAAGGCCGCAACCGGATGACGCTGGCAGGCTGAGCGCCGCCAGGCAGAAACGAAAAACCCCGCGAGAGCGGGGTTTTTCGTTACGCCATCCGTTTACGGACGCTTACGACCGAAGCCTGGACGCTGGCCATCGGCCACCGGGCCACGGCGTTTGGCCGGAGCGCCCGCCGACGGCTTGCGGGGTGCGCCACGTTCGCCTCCGGCGTCTTCGGCAGGGCGGCGCTTCTTGTTCACATCCTGCGGCCGCTCGGCGACGCTGCTGCCGGCGCCCCACGGCGTGCTGCGCTCCGAATCCGGACGCAGCCGGCGGTTGGTCGGCTTGCCGGCACCGGCGGCGGGCTTGCCACCGCGCGGCGCACGGCCCGGACGCTCGCTCGGCGCCAGCGGCTTGGCCGACTTGCGCTGCGCGCGGTCGAGCTTCTCACGCACCTTGCCCTTCATGTCGGGCAGCGAAACCGGCTTCAGGCCGACTTCGGCGCTGAGGATGTCCAGCTCGGCCTGGCCCATCTCGCGCCAGCGCCCCATGGTCAGCTCGGAGGTGAGGAACACCGGGCCGAAGCGCACGCGCTTCAGGCGGCTGACCACCAGCCCCTGCGACTCCCACAGGCGCCGCACTTCGCGGTTGCGGCCTTCCATCACCACGCAGTGATACCAGTGGTTGAAACCTTCGCCGCCGGGCGCTTCCTGGATGTCGGTGAACTTCGCCGGACCGTCTTCGAGCATCACGCCGGTCTTCAGGTTCTCGATCATTTCCTCGGTGACTTCGCCGCGCACGCGCACCGCGTACTCGCGGTCCATCTCGTAGGACGGGTGCATCAGGCGGTTGGCCAGCTCGCCGTCGGTGGTGAACATCAGCAGACCGGTGGTGTTGATGTCCAGGCGACCGATGTTGATCCAGCGCCCGGCCTGCAGGCGCGGCAGGCGGGCGAACACGGTCGGACGGCCTTCCGGGTCGTCGCGGGTGCAGACTTCGCCGTCCGGCTTGTTGTAGATGAGCACGCGGCGGACCGCTTCGACGGCCTCTTCGCGCTTGATCAGGCGGCCGTCGAGGGCGATGGCGTCGTGCAGGTCGACGCGCTGGCCGAGGGTCGCCACGCTGGCGTTCACCTTGACCCGTCCCTGGCTGATCCAGGTCTCGATGTCGCGACGCGAGCCGAGGCCCATGCGCGCGAGGACTTTCTGCAGTTTTTCGCCGTGAGCGACGTGCTCGGCGGGTTGCTCATGTTCGGTCATCTGTGCACCTCCCGGTGTGGGCTGTTCCGAATGGGGCGCGAATCATACGCGCTGGACGACCGCGGCGATATGCGCGGCCGATGAAAGTATCGGCCAGGGCCTAGGTCAGCGCCATCGCCTCGCGGCTCGCCTGCTCCACCGCCGCCCAGTCGCCGGACCTGATCCAGGCGCTGTCGAGCATCCAGGTGCCGCCGACGCACATCACGTTGGGCAGCGCCAGGTAGCTCTTCAGGTTGTCCGGGCTGACGCCGCCGGTCGGGCAGAAGCGCACGTTGCCGAACGGGCCGGCGAACGCCTTGAGCGCCGCCACGCCACCGGCGACCTCCGCCGGGAACAGCTTGAAGCGACGGTAGCCCAGGGCATAGCCGAGCATGATGTCGGAGGCGCAGGAGGTGCCCGGCAGCAGCGGCACGTCGAGGTCGCAACCGGCCTCCAGCAGCTCGGCGGTGCAGCCCGGGGTAACGATGAACTGCGCGCCGGCATCGATCGCCTCGGCCAGCATCGCCTTGTCGAGGATGGTCCCGGCGCCGACGCACAGCTCGGGGCGTTCGCGGCGCAACTGGCGGATCGCGGTCAGCCCGTGGACCGAGCGCAGGGTGATTTCCAGCGTGCATAGGCCACCAGCGGCCAGCGCGTCGGCCATCGGCAGGATGTCCTCTTCGCGGGCGATGGTGATCACCGGGAGGATGCGCGCCTTGCGGCAGATATCGTCGATCAGCTCGATCTTCGCGGCCATGTTCATGGGCAACTCGTCCTCGGCCTCAGGGGCACCAATAGATTTCCAGGGGGGAATGCAGGAACGCGCGGATCGGCATCGCCGCGACGTTCTCTCCGGCCAGGGCCAGGCGCAGGGTTTCCAGCTTCGCCTCGCCCTGGATCGCCAGCAGCGGCAGGCGCGCCGAAGCCAGCACCGGCAGGGTCAGGGTCAGGCGTTCGTGGGGTTCGACCGGGGCCTGCATCGGCAGGCAGCGGCGATGGCCGTCCGCCTCCAGCGCATCGCTCAGGCGCGGGCTGGCGGGGAACAGCGAGGCGGTGTGGCCATCGTCGCCCATGCCCAGCACCAGCACGTCGATCGGCTGGTGCAGCTCGGCCAGCGCGCGGTCGGCGAGCAACGCCGCGTCCTCGAGGGTCGGCGCCGGGTGATAGAGGCCAAGGAAGCTCGCCGCGGCGGCCGGGCCCTGCAGCAGGTGCCGGCGCACCAGGCCTTCGTTGCTGGCGGCGTGTTCGACGGATACCCAGCGCTCGTCGGCCAGGCCGATCTGGATATTCGCCCAGTCCAGCGGCTCACGGGAGAGCCGCTCGAAGAAGGCGATCGGGCTGCGCCCGCCCGACACCACCAGGCTGGCCTTGCCATAGGTTTCCAGCGCCGAACGCAGCGCGCCGGACACCGCCTGGGCCAGCGCGTCGGCCTGGCGTTCGGCGTCGGTGCAACTGTGCGCCATCAGCCCGACCGGCAGTTCCAGTTCATAGATCGCCATACCAGGACCTCCCGTCGCGGGTTATCAGTGCAATCGAGGCGGCCGGTCCCCAGGAGCCCGCCGAGTAGCGCTTCGGCGTTTCGCCCAGGGCGTTCCAGCCGGCCATCAGCCGGTCGCACCAGAGCCAGGCCGCCTCCACCTCGTCCTTGCGCACGAACAGCGACTGATTGCCCTGCATGACCTCCAGGAGCAGGCGCTCGTACGCATCGGGGACGCGGGCGTTCTTGTAGGCATCGGAGAAATTCAGCTGCAACGGGCCGCTGCGCAGGTGCATGCCCAGCCCTGGTTCCTTGGTCATCACCTGCAGCGAGATGCCCTCATCCGGTTGCAGGCGCAGGATCAGCCGGTTGCTGACCTGCGAGCGCTGCTCCGGGGCGAAGATGTAGAACGGCGGCTCTTTGAAGTGAATGACGATCTGCGACATCTTCTGCGCCATTCGCTTGCCGGTTCGCAGGTAGAACGGCACGCCGGACCAGCGCCAGTTGCGGATGTCCGCGCGCAGGGCGACGAAGGTCTCGGTGTTGCTCTCGACATTGGCGCCCTCCTCGTCCAGGTAGCCGGGCACCGTCTTGCCGTTGATGTTGCCGGCGCTGTACTGGCCGCGCACCAGATGACGGCTCAGCTCGTCGACGCTGAACGGCGCCAGGGCCTTGAGTACCTTGACCTTCTCGTCGCGGATGCTGTCGGCGGAGAGGTCCGCCGGCGGGTCCATGGCGATCAGGCAGAGCAGTTGCAGCAGGTGGTTCTGGATCATGTCGCGCAGCTGGCCAGCCTGGTCGAAGTAGCCCCAGCGGCCCTCGATGCCGACCGTTTCGGCCACGGTGATCTCGACGTGGGAGATGTGGTTGTGGTCCCACTGGGTCTCGAACAGGCTGTTGGCGAAGCGCAGGGCGATGAGGTTCTGCACCGTCTCCTTGCCCAGGTAGTGATCGATCCGGTAGATGCTGGTTTCCGGGAAATACCGGGCCACCGCATCGTTGACCAGCCGCGAGGACGCCAGGTCGTGGCCGATGGGTTTTTCCAGCACCACGCGGGTGCGCTCGGCGAGGCCGTGGGCGGCGAGGTTCTCGCAGATCGCGCCGTACACCGAGGCCGGCGTGGCGAAATAGGCCACCACGGGCTGCCGGGTGCTGGCCCGGGCGCCGAGCGCGGCGTAGTCGTCGGTTTTCTTGAAGTCCATCGTCAAGTAGCTCATGCGCGCCATGAAGCGGCGCATGCAGTCTTCCTCGATGCCCGACTCGCCCACGTAGCGGCGCAGCGTCTGCTCGATGAAATCCAGGTGTTCCTGCGGATCGCGCGGCTCGCGGGCCAGGGCGAAGATCACCGTGTCCTCATGCAGCAGGCCGGCGTGATCCAGGTGATAAAGCGCGGGGAAGAGCTTGCGCAGGGCAAGGTCGCCGAGCGCACCGAACAATGCGAACGTGCAGGGAGTGACGTTGATTCCGGGCATGGGTCGATTCTTCAGTCAGCGAAACGGTTGGAAAATGCCACACGGCCAATGCACAGAGCGGACCGTCCGCCGGCGATTTCCACGGTTAACGGCAGGATAGGCCAGCCAGCCGCCTTTGCGCCAAGCGAGAAACCCGCCACGAGCAAGGAATTCATGCCGGCCTCAGACATCGTCGGCGAGCCCGCTGATCATCGGCGACTCACCCGCGAGGCTGCGCTGCAGGGCCAGTCCGGCGCCCAGCAGGCCCGGCTGTTCGGCGGTAACCAGCCACACCGGGATGTGCATCAGGTAGCCGCTCATCTCGCCCTTTGCCTGGAAGGCGGCGAGAAATCCGCTGGCGACGAGGAAGTCGGCGAAGCGCGGCAGCATGCCTCCGGCCAAGTAGACACCACCGCGCGCGCCGAGGGTCAGCGCCGCATTACCGGCGACGCGCCCCAGCCAGGTGCAGAACTGCTCCAGCACGGCGATCGCCTGGGCGTCGCCCTCCAGCGCCGCCCGGGTCACCTCGGCGGCGCTGTCGAAGCGCAGGGTCTTGCCGTCCAGCGCGCAACTGGCGCGGTACAGGCTGACCAGCCCGGAGCCACTGAGCAGGTTTTCCGCGCTGACGTGGCCGTGCTGGCGGTGCAGATAACTCCACAGGTCGGCCTCGCGCTCGCTGCCGATCGGCAGGTCGACATGCCCGCCCTCGCCCGCGAGCGCATGCCAGCCGCCGCGCGTGTCCGGCAGCAGCGTGCCGACGCCTAGGCCGGTGCCGGGCCCGAGCACCAGCCGCGGACAGTCCGCCACCACCACGCCGGGGCGCACATCGAGCAATTCGTCCTTGCGCAGGCAGGTGACGCCCAGCGCCATGGCGCTGAAGTCGTTGATCAGCAGCAGGTCGCTCAGCCCGAGGTCGCGGCAGAACGCGGTGCGGCTGATCACCCAGTGGTTGTTGGTGAAACGGAACTCGTCGCCGCTGACCGGCCCGGCGCAGGCCAGGCAGACGCGGTCCAGCTCGTCGGCGTGCCGGCCGAGGGTATCCAGGTAGCTGCGGATGGCCTGTTCCGGGCCGGCGAACGCGGCGGTGGAGAGCACCCGCACATGATCGAGTCGCCCGTCGCGCCACAGCGCTAGCCGGGCATTGGTGCCGCCGATGTCGCCGACCAGCGACACACTCACCGGAGCGCTTCCAGTTCGGCGGTGAAGGCGCTGGCGCCCTGTTCCGCCGGGCTGAAGGCGGCGCGCATGAAGCCGAACAGCTCGCGACCGCAGCCGACGCCGGTATCCGCCGGCTGCTCGGCGCGCTCACGGGCTTCCAGCTCGGCGGCATCGACGCGCACCAGCAGCTCGCCGCGCGTTCCGTCGACCCGGATCACGTCACCGTTGAGCACGTAGGCCAGCGGCCCGCCGTCCTTCGCCTCGGGGCAGACGTGGATCGCCGCCGGCACCTTGCCCGACGCGCCGGACATGCGCCCGTCGGTGACCAGCGCCACCTTGAAGCCGCGATCCTGCAGCACGCCGAGGAACGGCGTGAGCTTGTGCAACTCGGGCATGCCGTTGGCCTTCGGCCCCTGGAAACGCACCACGGCGACGAAATCGCGCTCCAGCTCGCCGGCCTTGAAGGCGGCGGCCAGTTCCAGCTGATCGGCGAACACCAGCGCCGGCGCCTCGATCACCTGATGTTCGGGCGCCACCGCTGAGACCTTCATCACCCCGCGGCCGAGGTTGCCTTCCATCAGGCGCAGGCCGCCTTCGGCATCGAAGGGGCGTTCGACCGGGCGCAGGATGTTCTCGTCCAGGCTCTGCTGTGGGCCCTCGCGCCAGGAAAGGCGCTCGCCGTCGAGGAAGGGTTCCTGCAGGTAACGGCGCAGACCGTGGCCGACTACGGTGTTGACGTCCTCGTGCAGCAGGCCGGCATCGAGCAGGCTGCGGACGATGAAATTGACCCCGCCGGCGGCGTGGAAGTGGTTCACGTCGGCCTTGCCGTTGGGATAGACGTGGGCCAGCGTCGGCACCACCTCGGACAGCTCGGCCATGTCCTGCCAGGTCAGCAGGATGCCGGCGGCGCGGGCGAAGGCCGGGATGTGCAGGGTGTGGTTGGTCGAGCCGCCGGTGGCGTTCAGCGCGACCACCGAGTTGACGATGGACTTCTCGTCGACGATCTCGCACAGCGGCATGAACTGTCCGCCCTGGCGGGTCATCCGGGTGACCTGGCGCGCCGCCTCGCGGGTCAGCTCGTCGCGCAGCGGCGTGTACGGGTTGACGAACGAGGAACCGGGCAGTTGCAGGCCCATCACCTCCATCACCACCTGGTTGGTGTTGGCGGTGCCGTAGAAGGTGCAGGTGCCGGGGCTGTGGTAGGACTTCATCTCCGATTCCAGCAGCTGCTCGCGGGTCGCCTTGCCTTCGGCGAACAGCTGGCGGACCTCGGCTTTTTCCTTGTTGGAAATCCCCGACGGCATCGGCCCACCCGGCACGAAGACGAACGGCAGGTAGCCGAAGCGCAGCGCGCCGATCATCAGCCCCGGAATGATCTTGTCGCAGATGCCCAGGCACAGCGCCGCGTCGAACATGTTGTGCGACAGCGCCACCGCGGTGGACATGGCGATCACCTCGCGGCTGGCCAGGCTCAGCTCCATCCCCGCCTCGCCCTGGGTGACGCCGTCGCACATCGCCGGCACGCCGCCGGCGAACTGGCCCACCGAGCCGATCTCGCGCAGCGCCTGCTTGATGATCGCCGGGAAGTGCTCGTAGGGCTGATGCGCCGAGAGCATGTCGTTGTAAGCGGAAACGATGGCGACGTTGGCCGCGTTCATCAGGCGCAGGCTCTGCTTGTCATCGCTGCCGCAGCCGGCCACGCCGTGGGCGAAGTTGGCGCACTGCAGCTGGCCGCGCTGCGGGCCCTGACTGGCGGCGGCGCCCATCTGTGCCAGGTAACGCTCGCGGGTGGGACGGCTGCGCTCGATCAGCCGATCGGTTACCGCTTGGACTCGGGGATGCATGTCTGGCTCCTGGCTTATCAACGGTTCCTGCGAACTTATGCCACGCGAGGCCTCTTCGTACAGACCGGGTGTCGTGACGGGATGTTCAATGCGCCGCGACGGGCGTGGAATGGCCGCCGCAGCGGGCGAACCTCGACGGTAGACGCCTCGCCCGCCGGCGCGGGGTCAGCGCTTCTGCTTGCGCCGGCCCGTCGCCGCCAGTGCCAGCAGACGCATCTCGGAGAGCGCCAGCACGCTGCGCTGCTCGGGCTTGTCCAGGCGCTTCCAGGCCTTGATCTCGTCGCGCGTGCGACCGCAACCACGGCAGACGTCGGCGTCGAACTCGCAGACCTTGATGCAGGGATTCTTCATGCACGCGTCCTCGACGGCGACGGCCGGTTTCGCGGCGCGCGGCGTCAGTGCCGGGTATTCGGATCGGCCCCGACGTCATCGACGTCATCGGCCTCTTCGGCGAGCGGCAGATCGTCGAAGTCTGTTTTCAGGCCCTGTTCCAGGGTGTCGAGTTCCGCCAGCAGGCTGCGGAAACTGGTTTCCTCGCGGGCCGGCGCGTCCTCGCCGAGCTCGCTGGCGTCGGCGCGCGCCTGCAGGCCGTCGGGCACCGGCGCGTCTTCCTCATCCACCAGAGGCGCGGGCTCCAGCTCGCGCAGCACGGCCAGCGGCGGCAGTTCGTCGAGGCTCTTCAGGTTGAAATGGTCGAGGAAGCCGCGCGTGGTGGCGAACATCGCCGGCCGACCGGGTACGTCGCGATGGCCGACCACCCTCACCCATTCGCGCTCCAGCAGGGTCTTGACGATCTGGCTGTTGACGGCGACGCCCCGGATGTCCTCGATCTCGCCACGGGTGATGGGCTGGCGATAGGCGATCAGCGCCAGGGTCTCCAGCAGCGCCCGCGAATAGCGCTGCGGGCGCTCTTCCCAGAGCCGCCCGACCCAGGGCGCGAAGCGTTCGCGCACCTGTAGGCGATAGCCGCTAGCGACTTCCTTCAGCTCGAAGGCGCGGCCGCTGCAGGACTTCTCCAGCACCTTGAGCGCGGCCTTGAGCTGCGCGGGCGTGGGCCGCTCGATTTCCTCGAAGAGCTCGCCGAGGCGCTCCAGCGACAGCGGCTTGCCCGAGGCGAGCAGGTAGGCTTCGAGCAGCGAAGCGAGGTCTTTCGGATCGGAGAAGTTCACTGCAGGACCACCTGGGTCGGTTCTTCGCCGCGCAGGCGTACGTGGATGGGCGCGAAAGGCTCGTTCTGCACCAGCTCGACCAGCGATTCCTTGATCAGCTCGAGCACCGCCATGAAGGTCACCACCACGCCGAGACGGCCCTCCTCGGCGCTGAACAGCGCGATGAAGGCCACGAAGCCGCCGCCCTTCAGGCGCTCCAGCACCTCGCTCATGCGCTCGCGGGTGGACAGCGCCTCACGGGTCACCTGGTGGCTCTCGAACATGTCGGCGCGGCGCAGCACCTCGGCCATCGACAGCAGCAGCTCCTCCAGCGAGACCTCGGGCAGCAGCTTGCGCGCCCTGGCCTCCGGGGCGTCCAGGCGCGGCACGCTGATATCGCGCCCCAGGCGCGGCAGGCGGTCGACGTTTTCCGCCGCGGCCTTGAAGCGCTCGTATTCCTGCAGGCGGCGGATCAGCTCGGCGCGCGGATCGTCTTCCTCGTCCTCGGCGATCGCCGAACGCGGCAACAGCATGCGCGACTTGATCTCGGCGAGCATCGCGGCCATCACCAGATATTCCGCGGCCAACTCCAAGCGCACGCTCTTCATCAACTCGACGTAGCCCATGTACTGGCGGGTGATTTCGGCCACGGGAATGTCGAGGATGTCGATGTTCTGCTTGCGGATCAGGTAGAGCAGCAGGTCGAGCGGTCCCTCGAAGGCTTCGAGGAAGACCTCCAGCGCGTCCGGCGGGATGTACAGGTCCTGCGGCAGCTCGGTGACGGCCTCGCCGTAGACCAGCGCCAGGCGAAGCTGCTCGAGCTCCAGTGCGCTGGCCTCGAGCACGGGTTCGTCCTGCATGCTCATCTCCGCCGGGTACGCCTCACTGGCCGTCCATGAACGGCGCGGGGTCGCCGCAACCGACGCGGATCACCTGCGGTTCGCCCTCGGAGAGGTTGACCACGGTGGACACCGCTGTGCCGCCGTAGCCCCCGTCGATGATCAGGTCGACGTGATGCTCCAGGGCCTGGCGCATCTCGTACGGGTCCTCCATCGCCTCGCTCTGCCCGGGCAGGATCAGGCTCACGCTCATCAGCGGCTCGCCGAGTTCCTCGAGCAGCGCCTGGGCGATCGGGTGGCTGGGCACGCGCAGGCCGATGGTGCGCCGCTTGGGATGCAGCAGCATGCGCGGCACCTCGCGGGTGGCGCTGAGGATGAAGGTGTAAGGCCCTGGCGTATGCATCTTCAGCAGGCGGAAGGCGCCGGTATCGACCTTGGCGAACAGGCCGAGCTGCGAGAGATCGCGGCAGACCAGGGTGAAGTTGTGCTTGTCGTCCAGCTGGCGCAGGCGGCGGATGCGCTCCACCGCGTTCTTGTCGCCGATGTGGCAACCCAGCGCGTAGGAGGAGTCGGTCGGATAGACGATCACCCCACCGCCGCGGACGATCTCCACCGCCTGCTTGATCAGGCGCGGCTGCGGATTTTCCGGATGGATCTGGAAGAACTGACTCATGATTGCTCCCTGCTCATTGAGCGACGACATGGGGCGTGCTCGCTGGCGCTTGCTGGAATCGCGCCCACAAGGGCGACAGGTCGTCCGGCAACGGGCGGTACATGCCCAGTTCGGACCAGTCGCCCGGCGCGTGGAAATCGCTGCCGATGCTGGCCATCAGCCCGAACTCGCGGACCAGGATCGCCAGCGAACCGACCTGCTCGGCCGGCTGCATGCCGTTGACCACTTCCAGGCCGTGCCCGCCAGCCTGGACGAAATCGATGATCAGCCGACGCCGCTTGCTGCGCGTCAGGCTGTATTGCATCGGGTGCGCCAGGCTGATCCAGGCGCCGGCCGAGCGCAGCGTCGCCACCGTCTGTTCCAGGGTCGGCCAATGCTGCTTGACGTCGCCGAGCTTGCCGGAGCCAAGCCACTTGCGGAAGGCCTCGGCATGGTCGCGAACGTACTTGCCGCGGGTGAGGAATTCGGCGAAGTGCGGCCGCGCCGGCGCGTTGCCGCTGTCCCCCAGCTCCTGCTGGATCGCCCGCGCGCCCTCGAACACGCCGGGCATGCCCTTGGCCTCGAGGCGCCGGCCGATTTCCTCGGCGCGCAGCCAGCGCCCGGCATGCAGCTCGGCGATGGCCTGCTGCAACTGCGGCGCGTCGGCGGCGAAGGCGTAGCCCAGGACATGGATGGTCGCGCCGCTCCAGGTGCAGGACAGCTCGATGCCGTTGATCAGCTGGATGCCCAGCCCGGCCGCCGCCAGGCGCGCCTCCGGCAGCCCTTCGAGGGTGTCGTGGTCGGTCAGCGCGAGCATGCCGATACCGCGCGCGTGGGCGCGCTCGACCACCACGGAGGGCGCCAGGACGCCATCCGATGCGGTGCTGTGGCAGTGCAGGTCGACCTTCATATTTAAGGCTCTGGGCGAAGTTTCGCCGTCATTGATGTTTGCTATTATGCCGCCACATCCCGCTCTCTGGCTGCGCCCGTGAAACAATTCATCGACTTCATCCCGCTGCTGCTGTTCTTCATCGTCTACAAAATGGAACCCCGCGTAGTCGAACTGGCCGGACACAGCCTCAGCGTCGGTGGAATCTTCAGCGCCACCGCGGTGCTGATCGTCGCCTCGGTCGTGGTCTATGGGACGCTCTTCGCGCTGCAGCGCAAGCTGGAAAAGGGCCAGTGGCTGACCCTGATCGCCTGCCTGGTGTTCGGCAGTCTGACCCTGGCCTTCCACAGCGAAACCTTCCTCAAGTGGAAAGCCCCGGTGGTCAACTGGCTGTTCGCCGTGGCCTTCGCCGGTAGCCACTTCATCGGCGACAAGCCGCTGATCCAGCGCGTCATGGGGCATGCCATGGAGCTGCCGCAGACGATCTGGAACCGCCTGAACGTCGCCTGGGTGGTGTTCTTCCTGTTCTGCGGCTGCGCCAACCTGTTCGTCGCCTTCACCTTCCAGAGCATCTGGGTCGACTTCAAGGTATTCGGCAGCCTCGCCATGACGGTACTTTTCCTGATCGGCCAGGGTCTCTATCTGGCGCGCCACCTGCACGACACCTCCCCTGAAAAAACCAAGGACTGACATGCTCTACGCCATCATCGCCACAGACGTCGCCGACTCCCTGGAAAAACGCCTGGCCGCCCGCCCGGAGCACATCGCCCGCCTGGAGCAGCTGAAAACCGAAGGACGCCTGGTCCTCGCCGGCCCGCACCCGGCCGTCGACAGCAACGATCCAGGCCCGGCCGGTTTCAGCGGCAGCCTGATCGTCGCCGAGTTCGACTCCCTCGAAGCCGCGCTGAGCTGGGCCGAGGCCGATCCGTACCGCGCCGCCGGCGTTTACGGCGGGGTGATCGTCAAGCCGTTCAAACGCGTCCTGCCCTGATCCGCTCCGTCGCCCGCCTGCCTGGAAAAGGAAATCCGATGCGCCCACTCACCTACCTGTTCTTCGCCGCGGCGCTCGTCGCCCTTCCGGTGCACGCCCAGCAGAACGACGAAGCGGCGGCGCGGCTCGATGAGCTGGAACAACGTCTGGCGGTGAGCGAGGCACAGCGCAGCGAGCTGACCGAGCAATTGCAGCGCGCCACGCAACCCGAAGCCGGGCGCCAGATGCAACGGCTGCGCGAGGAAAACCGCCGCCTGCTGCAGGATCTGGAACAGGCCCGCAGCGCCAAGCCCCAGCCGCTGCTCAGCGAGCAGCAGCTGTGGTTCGTCATCGGTGGCGGGGTTGCCCTGATCGCGTTCTTCTTCGGCTCGCTGCTGCGCGGCAACCGCAGCGCGCGTCGGCAATGGACCAACTGAAGCGCCATGAGTGAACTGCTGCTGATCGACGACGACGAGGAACTCTGCGAGTTGCTGGTCAGTTGGCTGAGCCAGGAAGGCTTCCAGGTGCGCGCCTGCCACGACGGCAACAGCGCCCGCGCGGCGCTCGCCCAGCAAGCACCCTCGGCGGTGGTGCTGGATGTGATGCTGCCCGACGGCAGCGGCCTGGAACTGCTGCGCCAGTTGCGTGGCAACCACCCGGACCTGCCGGTACTGATGCTCTCCGCCCGCGGCGAACCGCTGGACCGCATCCTCGGCCTGGAACTGGGCGCCGACGACTACCTGGCCAAGCCCTGCGACCCACGCGAACTCACCGCACGCCTGCGCGCCGTGCTGCGCCGCAGCCAGCCGGTCAGCGGCGGCAGCCACCTGCAACTGGACGACCTGAGCTTCAGTCCGGCGCGTGGCGTGGTCAGCATCGGCGACCACGAGATCAGCCTGACCGTTTCCGAAAGCCGCCTGCTCGAAGCGCTGCTGCGCCAGCCGGGTGAACCGCTGGACAAGCAGGAACTGGCGCAACTGGCCCTCGGCCGCAAGCTGACCCTCTACGACCGCAGCCTGGACATGCACGTCAGCAACCTGCGCAAGAAGATCGGCCCGCACCCCGACGGACGCCCGCGCATTCTCGCGCTGCGCAGCCGCGGCTATTACTACAGCACCTGACTGCGGCGACGATACACAGCGTTTACCAAGCCTTTACCCTCGCCTGACCGCCCTTGACCTTGCCGTCCTTAGACTGGGCACATCGGCAATCGGCCGGTTCAGACAAGGAGAAAACACATGCGCAAGACACTCATCGCTCTCACGCTCGCCGCTGCCCTGCCCGCCACCGCGGTGTTCGCCGCGCCGGAAAAAGGCGGCCCCGACGTACCGCCGCCGCACATGCAGGGCGAACACGGTTGCGGCCCCAAGGACGGACCGCGTGGCGAACACGGGCCGTTCGGCGACCTGGACCTGACCAGGGAACAGCGCCAGCAGGTCGGCAGGCTGATGGGCGATCAGATGGAGAACCGTCGCGAACTCACCCGCAAGTACCTCGACAAGCTTCCGGCCGCCGACAAGAAGGCCATGGAAGACGAACTCGAGGCCGCCCGTGCGAAGAACGACAGCGCGATCCGCGCCCTGCTGACCCCGGAGCAGCAGAAGCGCTTCGACGAGAAGCAGAAAGAGATGGAAGAACGCCGCGCCGAACACGCCGAGTTCGAAGCCTGGAAAGCCGAGAAGGCGGCGAAGGCCAAGAACTGAGCAAAACTGCGTAGCACGCGCCCGTCAGGCTGGACCTGGCGGGCTTTTTTGCCATTGATGATCAAGGAATTGCCGTGCGTTCACTGTTCTGGCGCATCCTCGCCAGCTTCTGGCTGGCCATTGCCCTGGTGGCGGGCCTTTCCCTGTTGCTGGGCCATGCACTGAACCAGGACTCCTGGATTCTCAACCGGCATCCGGGGGTCAAGGATCTCGCCGAACGCTGGACGCAGGTCTACGAAACGGACGGGGAAGAAGCCGCGCAGAGCTTTCTGGAGCGTCATCGCCAGCGCTATCACATCGATGTGCAGGTGCTCGGCGACAACGGCCTGGCCGTCATCAAGGGCACCTTCCCGCCGCGGGCTGCGGCCTTCGAGGCCCGCCAGCACGGCGCCGGCGACCCGCGCGGCGATGATCGCGGCCTGCCCTGGCGGCGTCTGACCACCGACTACACCAGCCCGACCAGCGACGAAACCTACCTGTTCATCTACCGCATCCCGCGCCCCGAGCTGGATGCCTGGCACCGCGACAGCCTGCTCTGGCCGCTCAGCGCACTGGGCATCGCGCTGGTGGTGCTGACCCTGTTCAGCCTGCTGCTGACCCTCTCGATCACCCGTCCGCTGACGCGCCTGCGCGGCGCCGTGCACGACCTCGGGCAGACCGCCTACCAGCAGAACAGCCTCGCGCAACTGGCCGCGCGGCGCGACGAGCTCGGCGTGCTGGCGAGCGACTTCAACCGCATGGGCTCGCGCCTGCAGGGCATGATCGGCAGCCAGCGGCAGTTGCTGCGCGACGTCTCCCACGAGCTGCGCTCGCCGCTGGCGCGCCTGCGCATCGCCCTGGCGCTGGCCGAACGGGCGACGCCGGAGGAGCGCGAGGCGCTGTGGCCGCGGCTGGCCAAGGACTGCGACCGCCTCGAAGCGCTGATCGCCGAGATCCTCGCACTGGCGCGGCTGGATGCCGATCCGGGCCCGGTGCAGCAGGTCGACCTCGCCGCCCTCCTCGAGGGCATCCGCGAGAACGCCAGCGTCGGCAACCCCGAGCAGCGCATCGAGATCGACATCGAGCCGAGCATCGCCCTGTTCGGCTGGCCGGACATGATCGACCGCGCGCTGGACAACCTGCTGCGCAACGCGCTGCGCTTCAACCCGGCCGATCAGCCGATCGAGATTCGCGCAGCGCGCCAGGGCGAGACGCTGCTGATCAGCGTGCGCGATCACGGTCCCGGCGTGGAGGCGCAACACCTGAACCAGTTGGGCGAGCCATTCTTCCGCGCGCCGGGCCAGGCGGCGGCAGGACATGGCCTCGGCCTCGCCATCGCGCGACGCGCCGCCGAGCGCCACGGCGGCACCCTGCAGCTGGCCAACCATCCGCAAGGTGGCTTCGTCGCCAGCCTGGAGTTCCCGCTCAAGCGTTGAGCGGGACCTAGCCCTGCCAGGCGCTCACGAAGTCCGCGGGATCGAGCGCCGGCGGTGTGCGCAGCTCTCCGCTGGGCGTGCCCATATAGAGGAAACCGACGATTTCCTCGTTTTCCGCCAGGCCCAGGCCAGCCTCGACGCGGGCATCGTAGGACAGCTCGCCGCTGCGCCAGACCGCGCCGACGCCCTGCGCGTGGGCGGCCAGCAGCATGCCGTGCGCCGCACAGCCGGCCGCCAGCCGCTGCTCCTGCGCCGGGACCTTCGGATGCGCCTGCACGCAGGCGATCACCACCACCAGCAGCGGCGCGCGCAACGGCATCGCGCGGGCCTTGGCCAGCGCCTTGTCCAGCACCGCCGGCTCGGCGTCCGCCTGTTTCTCGGCGACCGCGCGGGCGAACAGCTCGCCAAGCGCCTCGCGCGCTTCGCCTTCCACGGTGAGGAAACGCCACGGGCGCAGCTGGCCGTGATCCGGCGCGCGCAGGGCCGCACGGAAAATCGCCTCGCGCTGCGCCGCGTCCGGCGCGGGTTCTTCCAGCCGGGTCACCGAAACACGCTTGAGCAGAGCGTCCAGAGCCTCCATCGGCCCACCTCCTGAATACTGAAATGAGCGGCCATTCTAGAGGGCAGCGGCCGGCCGCGGGGAAATGCCTCGCCAGGGCGCGCTCAGAACCGCTCCACAATCGCCCCGCCGGCGCCTCCCGACGGCGGTTTACAGCGCCGGGGGCGCGGGTAGAATGGCGCCCCTTGCCTCCCAGATCCGAGTTGTTTCCATGGCCCTGCCGACCTTGCGCATGATCGGTTTCATTCTCGGCATCTTTCTCGTCACCCTGGCGATCGGCATGGTCGTACCGATGCTCACGCTGCTGGTCTACGACCGTAGCGACGACCTGCATTCGTTCCTCTGGGCCAGCCTGATCACCTTCGCCACCGGCCTGATGCTGGTGTTGCCGGGGCGTCCGGAGAACGTCCAGCTGCGCCCGCGGGACATGTATTTCCTGACCACCTGCAGCTGGCTGACGGTGTGCTGCTTCGCCGCCCTGCCGCTGTTCTTCATCCAGCACATCAGCTACACCGACGCCTTCTTCGAGAGCATGTCCGGCGTCACCGCCACCGGCTCCACGGTGCTCAGCGGGCTGGACAGCATGTCGCCGGGCATCCTGATCTGGCGTTCGCTGCTGCACTGGCTGGGCGGCATCGGCTTCATCGGCATGGCGGTGGCGATCCTCCCGCTGCTGCGCGTCGGCGGCATGCGGCTGTTCCAGACCGAGTCCTCGGACTGGTCGGAGAAGGTCATGCCGCGCTCGCACATGGTCGCCAAGTACATCCTGGTGATCTACCTGGGCTTCACCCTGGTCGGCAGCCTGGCGTTCTGGCTGGCCGGAATGAGCCTGTTCGATGCGGTGAACCACGCCATGTCGGCGATCTCCACCGGCGGCTTCTCGACCTCCGATCTGTCCCTGGCGAAATGGCAGCAACCGGCCGTGCACTGGGTCGCGGTGGTGCTGATGATCCTCGGCAGCCTGCCCTTCACGCTCTACGTGTCGACCCTGCGCGGCAACCGCCGGGCATTGTGGAAAGACCATCAGGTGCGCGGGCTGATCGGCCTGCTGGTGTTCACCTGGATCGGCTTCAGCCTCTGGTACCAGATGCGCTCCGGGCTGGGCTGGATGGACACCTTCCGCATCGTCGCGCTGAACGTCACCTCGGTGGTCACCACCACCGGCTTCGCCCTCGGCGACTACACGCTGTGGGGCAGCTTCTCGATCATGCTGTTCTTCTACCTCGGCTTCATCGGCGGCTGCTCCGGCTCCACCGCCGGCGGGCTGAAGATCTTCCGCTTCCAGGTCGCCTGGGTGCTGCTGCGCGCCAACCTGCAGCAACTGGTGCACCCGCGCGCGGTGATCCGCCAGCAGTACAACGGGCACAACCTGGACGACGAGATCGTCCGTTCGATCATCACCTTCTCGTTCTTCTTCACCATCACCATCGCGGTGATCGCCCTCGGCCTGACCCTCACCGGGCTGGACTGGATCACCGCGCTGACCGGCGCCGCCAGCACCGTCTGCGGCGTGGGGCCGGGAATGGGCCACATCATCGGCCCGGCCGGCAACTTCTCCAGCCTGCCGGACGCGGCGAAATGGATGCTCTCCTTCGGCATGCTGCTCGGCCGCCTGGAGATCATCACCGTGCTGGTGCTGCTGACCCCGGCGTTCTGGCGGCACTGACCGCGCCCGGCCCGATCAGCGGCTGTCCAGCGCGGCGCGGTACTCGCCCGGCGTGCTGCCGAACCAGCGGCGGAAGGCGCGGAAGAAGTTGCTCGGGTCGGCGAAGCCCAGCAGGTAGGCGATTTCCAGCAGGGTCAGATTGGGTTGCGCCAGGTACTGCTCAGCGAGTTCTCGACGGGTGTCGTCGAGCAGTTGCTGGAAGCTGGTGCGTTCGTCCTGCAGGCGCCGCTGCAGGGTGCGCTCGGACAGGTGCAGCGCCTGCGCCACCGTATCGCGACGCGGCTCGCCCTGCGGCAGCAGGCGGCAGAGCACCTGGCGGGCCTGGTGGGCGACCCGGCTGCCGGAGAAACGCGCCAGGTACTCGCCGGCGAAGCGGTCGTGCAACTGCGCCAGCGACTCGTTGGCCGACGGCAGCGGCGCCTCGAGATCGGCGAGTTCGAACAGCAGCCCGTAGTGTTCGGCATCGAACTGCAGCGGCGCCTGGAACACCTGGCGGTAAGGCTCCGGATCGGCCGGCGGCGGGCCCTGCAGCCACACTTGCAAGGGTTTGAGCGGCGTTCCGCTGATCCAGCGGCAGAAGGCCAGGGTGCACGCCAGGGAGGCTTCGGCGCTCTGCCGGGCGGGCGGCAGACGGTCGCCATGGATCGCCAGCGTCAGCGCGCCGCCCTCGGGCAGCATGCGCAGGTTCAGGTCAGCGCCCTCGGCGATGATTCGCTGGTAACGCACCAGACGGGTCAGGCCCTCCCGCAGGGTGCGGCTGGACATCAGCGCGTAACCAACCACGTGCAGCGACGCGGGCCGCACCACGCGGGCCATGTTCAGGCCGATCGCCGGGTTGCCGGACAGCTCCACGGCGCGGTGCCAGAGCCGGGTCATGCCGTCCTGCGGGAAGCGCGCCTCGGCATCGCCCAGCGCGGCGTAGTCCATGCCCAGCTCGAGGAACAGCGCGCGACAGTCGACGCCGCCCATTTCCAGGCCCTGGACGATGCTCTGCGCCCAGCTCGATGAAGTTGTCCGTGGTTCGCTCATGGCGTCTTCTTGTTGTCGGATCAGGGCCTGCGGCGCCGTGTCGCAAGGATACTAGACTGGCCCCCATTGTCACTGGCCTGCGCGGCCGTCCGATCTAGACTTTGGGAACACAATGACAGGAGGTGCGAGATGAGTACGCAAACCGCCGAACGCTTCAGCCGCTTCGCCGATTTCTACCCCTATTACCTGGCGGAACACAGCAATCCGGTGTGCCGCCGGCTGCATTACGCCGGCAGCCTGCTGGTGCTCGGCATCCTGGCCTACGCACTGGTCAGCCAGCAGTGGATCTGGCTGCTGGCGCTGCCGGTGGCGGGCTACGGGTTCGCCTGGGTAGGCCATTTCATCTTCGAGAAGAACCGCCCGGCGACCTTCCAGTATCCGCTCTACAGCTTCATGGGCGACTGGGTGATGCTCAGGGACGCCTTCACCGGACGCATTCCCTTCTAACGGTTTCCTGACGTTTTCCGCCGCAACGACGGCGGAACGTCGACGAGCCGTACATCCCACCCGCTTTCTGCCTGATTCCCGCGTCATCCGGCGGCCGTGATTGGCTGCCGGACGGTGCTTCGCTATGATCCCGCCGTCGGGGCGCTGGTCGGCCTCATGGACTGAACAGACGTACGTGGCCACGGTGCCCCTCGCCTCACCAGGGATCGTTCCAATCAGATGAAGTCTTTCCCCGCGACCCCGCTAGACGGGCTGCCGACGCCGCCGATCCGCGACTACTACCTGCGCGTGCTGGCGTACATCGCCACCGCCGCGGCCATTGCGGCGGGCACCTACGTCAACCACTTCGGCCACCACATCCTCTGGCTGGTGCCCTATGCCCTGCTCTATCCGCACCTGGCCTACCAGATCGGACGGCGCTTCAAGACCGGTCACGCGCGGAGCGTCGACCTTGCGCTGCTCGCCATCGATGCCCTGCATGCGGGCGTGGCGGTCGCGCTGATGAGCTTCTCGGTGGTGCCGAGCCTGATGAACCTGCTGATGATCGGCTTCAGCGCGCTGGTGGTCGGCGGCCTGCTCTACCTGGGCCTCGGCCTGCTGATGGCGCTCGGCGGCGTGCTGCTCTGCAGCGCCCTGGTAGGCCCGCGGCTGGCCTTCGCCACGCCGCCGCTGGTGGCCCTGGTGAGCATCCTCTTCAGCTCGCTGTTCATCTGCATCAGCGCCTACTTCGCCCACCAGCAGGGCCTGCGCCTGGCCCAGGTGCGCAACGAGATCCGCCGCGAGCAGGAAAAAGCCGCGCGCCTGGCCCACGGGCTGGCCAAGTACCTGTCCCCGCAAGTCTGGGAGTCGATCTTCAAGGGCAAGAAGAGCGTGCGCCTGGAAACCCAGCGCAAGCGCCTCTCGGTGTTCTTCTCCGACATCAAGGGCTTCACCGAGCTGTCCGAGGAGCTGGAGGCCGAGTCGCTGACCGACCTGCTCAACACCTACCTCAACGAGATGTCGAAGATCGCCCTGAAACACGGCGGCACCATCGACAAGTTCGTCGGCGACAGCGTGATGGTGTTCTTCGGCGACCCGGCGACCCAGGGCGCGAAAAAGGATGCGCTGGCCGCCGTGTCGATGGCCATCGCCATGCGCAAGCACATGAAGGTGCTGCGCCAGCAGTGGCGCGCCCAGGGCATCACCAAGCCGCTGGAAATCCGCATGGGCCTGAACACCGGCTACTGCACGGTGGGCAACTTCGGCGCCGACACGCGCATGGACTACACCATCATCGGCCGCGAAGTGAACCTCGCCAGCCGCCTGGAAAGCGCCAGCGAAGCCGGCGAGATCCTGATTTCCCACGAGACCTATTCGCTGGTGAAGGACGTGATCATGTGCCGCGACAAGGGCCAGATCACCGTGAAGGGTTTCAGCCGTCCCGTGCAGATCTACCAGGTGGTGGATTTCCGCCGCGACCTCGGCGCCAGCTCCAGCTACGTCGAGCACGAATTGCCCGGCTTCTCCATGTACCTCGACACCAACGGCATCCAGAACTTCGACAAGGATCGCGTGGTGGAGGCGCTGCAACAGGCGGCCGAGAAGCTCAAGGACAAGGTGATTCTCTAACCCTCCTTTCCTTTTCCATCTCGACGGCCGTTCTGGGTAGACTGCGGCGATCCGCCGAGGAAACCGCGATGCCGTCGATCCTGACCCTGCGCCACTACAGCCACGAACTGGTCGCCCACAGCCATGCCCACGCACAGCTGGTGTTCGGCCTGTCCGGGCGCCTGGATTTCGAGGTTGCCGGGCGCGGCAGCCAGGTGATCCAGCAGACCCTCGCGGTGGTACCCGAGGACGAACACCACGCCTGCGGCAGCCCGTACGGCAGCCGTTGCCTGGTGCTCGACGTGCCGCCTCGCGACTGGCTGCGCAGCCGGCTGGGCGCGCATGCCGACACCTGCGAGCGGATTCTCGAACGCCCCGGCGCGCTGCAACTGAATGCACCGCAGAGCCAGCTGGTCGGCTGGCTGGCGGCGAGTCCGATCAACGATGCGGTGATCGCCGAACAGGGCGCTGCGCTGCTGCTCGCCAGCCTCGCCAGCGCCGCTCCCGCCGACGCACGCGCCCAGCACCTGCCGCTGGACGCCCTGCGCGCCTACGTCGAGCGTAACGCCGCGCGGCCACTGCAGGTCGCCGACCTGGCGCGCCTGGCGGGGCTTTCCGCGGCGCGCTTCCATCTGCGCTTTCTCGAAGAGACCGGGCAGACGCCGATGGATTTCGTTCGCCAGCGTCGCCTGAGCCTGGGCCGCGAGCTGCTGCTGAACAGCGCCCGCGCCATCGGCGAGATCGCCACCTGCGTCGGCTATGCCTCGCAGAGCGCCTTCACCGCCGCCATGGTGCGCGAGTTCGGCCACTCGCCGCGGGCGCTGCGCCGCGAGCTGCGCGACAAAACCGGCGAGTAGCGCGACAGACGGCCGCGCCAGCCGCCCCGTAGAATCGAGTCTCCCCGGCCAATCGAGCCGGCCCCGAATGCCCCCGAGGATCAGCATGTCCAGCATCACCTGGGAGGATTTCCAACGCGTGGAACTGCGCGTCGGCACCCTGCTTTCCGCCCGTCTCAACGAAAAAGCCAACAAACCCGCCTACGTGCTGGAGGTCGACCTCGGCGAGCTGGGCGTTAAGACTTCCAGCGCACAGATCACCGCGCATTACGCCGCCGAAGACCTGCCGGGTCGCCAGGTGCTCTGCGTGTGCAACTTCGAGGCGAAACGGATCGCCGGCGTGCGCTCCGAGGTGCTGGTCACCGGCGTCTACGATGCCGACGGCAAGGTGGTCCTGGCCGGCTTCGACAAGCCGCTGGCCAACGGCGCACGCCTCGCATGACGCCGCGTCGCGCCCTCATCGGCCTGCATATCGGTGCCCTGGCCTTCGGTCTCAGCGGCATCTTCGGCAAGCTGGCGCTGGCCGCCCCGCTGGCCATCGTCGTCGGCCGCTCGCTGTTCGCCGTGGCCGCGCTGATTCCGTTCAGCCGTCTGCGTGCCGGCGAATCACCGATCGACCGGCGCCGCCTGGCGATGCTCGCCGGCAGCGGACTGCTGCTCGGCGGGCACTGGCTGACGTTCTTCTACGCCGTGAAGATTTCCGGCGTGGCCATCGCCACCCTGGGGTTCGCCAGCTTCCCGGCCTTCACCGTGCTGCTCGAAGGGTTGCTGTTTCGCGAGCGCATTCAGCGCCGCGAATGGACCCTGGTTGGCCTGGTCAGCCTCGGCCTGGTGCTGGTCACGCCGCACTTCGATCTCGCCAGCGGCTCCACCAGCGGGCTGCTCTGGGCCGTTTCCTCGGGCCTGCTGTTCGCCCTGTTGACGCTGGCCAACCGCGCCACCGTCCGCGGCCTCAACCCGATGCAGGCGGCGCTCTGCCAGAACGCCGCGATCCTGCTCTGCCTGCTGCCGTTCGCCTGGCGCGACCTGCTCGAGGTACGCGCGCTGGACTGGCTGTGGCTGTTCATGCTCGGGGCGTTCTGTACCGGGGTCGCGCACAGCCTGTTCGTCTCCGCGCTGCACGTGCTGAATGCGCGCTCGGCGGCGCTGGTGTTCGCCCTCGAGCCGGTCTACGGCATCGCGTTCGCCTGGTGGCTGTTCAGCGAGCAGCCGACCTTGCGCATGCTGCTGGGCGGAGCGCTGATCATCGCCGCCATCGTGCTTTCCAGCCGGGCGAAGAACGATCCGCCCGTCGTGAAGGCCGTGGAAACCCTCTAGAAGACCCACGCCAGGCCGGCCGAACGCGGGCCTGGCGCCGCCTCAGTTGATGCTGTAGCCGCGACCGGCCAGGCAGGCGCCCAGGGCGCGCCGGTAGATGTCCGACATGCCCGGCGGCGGCGCGGACTGCGCGGCGGCCGGATCGAAACCGCTCTGCGATACCGCCCAGCCGTGGCACTCGTAGCGATCACGGGCCTGCTGGTCGGCGCTCTGGCCCTGCGCCGGGTAGGCGATGACCTCGTAGTTGCCCACCGGCACCGCCTGGACCACCGGTGGCGGGTTGACCACCACATACTGCTCGCGCGGGGCATCCCACAGGTAGTAGGCACCGGCGGCGAGGAAGTACAGCGTGCTGCCGATCCAGATTTCCCGTGCCGCGCCAGGCAGGCCGTGACCGTGACGCGGCCCTGGTGGGTAATAGCGTTCACCGCCTGGCCCACCTGGGCCGCCCGGACCTCCAGGACCGCCGTGCCCCGGTGGGCCGGGTGGGCCGGCGAACACCGGCACGGCGAGCACCAACGACAGCAGGCCGACAAGACCGGCACGCATCAGAGTGGAAGACATCTGGCACCTCCTGAACGAACGCAAGCGCACCTTGCGCCGGCGAATTATCTCGCGGGCGCAGGTACGCTGCTGTCAGTGCCAGGTAAGGCCTGGGTAAATCCGCGCCGGTCAGAGCTCGACCGGGTAGGCCGGTTCGCGGCCGTCGAGTACGGCGATCAGGTTGTCCGCCGCGGTGCGCGCCATCAGCTCGCGCGCTTCGTGGGTCGCCGAGCCGATGTGCGGCAGCGCCACCAGGTTGGGCAGTGCCAACAGCGGCGAGTCGCCCGGCAGCGGCTCCTTCTGGAACACGTCGAGGCCGGCGCCACGGAATTTTCCGGCCTTGAGCGCGGCGATCAGCGCGGTTTCATCCACCACCGGCCCACGGGCGATGTTGATGAAGATCGCGTCCTTGCGCAGCAGGCCGAACTCGCGCTCGCCGATCAGGTGATGGGTTTCCGCGGAGAGCGGCACGCAGACGCAGACGAAATCGGCCTCGCCGAGCAGCGCGTCCATCGGCAGCCGCCGCGCGCCGAACTCTTCCTCGTACTGCGGCTTGTCGCTGTGGCCGCTGTAGAGGATCGACATGCCGAAGCCGAAATGCGCGCGCCGCGCGACGGCGGCACCGATGCGCCCCAGACCGATGATGCCGAGGCGCTTGCCGTGCACGTCGACGCCGAAATGCGCTTCGCCGATGCTCGCCTTCCACTCGCCCTCCCGGACCAGCGTGGCCAGCTCGACAGCACGTCGCGCGGTCATCATCAGCAGCATGAAGCCGGTGTCGGCGGTGGTTTCGGTCACCGCGTCCGGGGTATTGGTCAGGCGGATGCCGCGCCGTTTCAGGTAGGCCACGTCGTAGTTGTCGTAACCGGCGGAAATGGTCGAGATCACCTGCAGCTTCGGCGCGTGTTGCAGCACCGACTCGTCGAGCTTGCTGCCGGCGCCGATCAGCCCGTCGGCGTCGGCCAGGGCGGCGACGAACGCCTCCCGGTCGGCGCCCAGCGGGTCGAGGAAGACGCTCAGCTCGTAACGCTCGCGCAGGTCGGCCATCACCTCGGCGGATGAGGCGCGGCTGAATACCAGTACTTTCTTCTTCACGGAATTTCCTCGTTCGACGGCGGCGCGAACGCCGCCGGATTCAGTCAGCTGTCGGCCGGTACTTCCTTGGCATAGAAGCGCGAAGGCACCGCCCAGATGATCAGCGCGGTGGCCAACAGGCAGGCGCCCGCCAGCATGAACAACGCCAGCGACGAGCTGCCCGACAGATCCCGGACCTTACCAACCATGAACGGACCGACGATACCCCCGAGTTGCCCCAGCGAGTTGATCAGGGCGATGCCGGCCGCAGCGGCGAGACCGCTGAGATAGCGCGGCGGAATGGTCCAGAAGATCGGCATCCAGGCGATGATGCCGGTCATGATCAGGCACATGCCCAGCATCAGCAGGGCGATCTGTCCGTAGAACAGCGCGCAGACCAGGTAACCGCAGGCGGTCATCGCCGCGCAGAACGCCATGTGCCAGCGGCGCTCGCCGCGCATGTCGGAACTGCGCCCGATGAGCAGGTTGCCGACCACCGCGACGATGTAGGGGATCATGGTCAGCAGGCCGATGCGCATGGTGTCGTCGACCCCGGCATTGCGGATCAGCTGCGGCATCCAGAACAGCAGCCCGGTCAGCGCCATCACCAGGCACAGGTAGATGCCCGACAGCGCCAGAGTCGCCGGTTCCTTGAGGATCGAACGCAGCGACTGCGAGCCTTCGGGCTGCACGTCACGGGCCATGCAGCCGGCCAGGAAGTCCTTCTCCTCGCGACTCAGCCAGCGCGCATCCTCGATGCGGTCGGCCACCAGCCAGAGCACCACCAGGCCCAGCAGCACCGACGGCAGGCCTTCGAGAAGGAACAGCCACTTCCAGCCGGCCATGCCGCCGACACCGTCGAAGTGGCCGAGGATGAACCCCGCCAGCGGTCCGCCGATGATGCCGCACAGGCAGATCGAGCTCTTGAAGTAGGAGTTGATCCGCGCACGGCGGTTGCCGGGATACCACTGGGTGAAGAAATACAGCACCCCGGGCACGAAGCCGGCCTCCATCACGCCGATCAGGAAGCGCAGCACGTAGAACCAGGTCTCGTTGCTGACGAACATCATCGCCGCCGAGGCCAGGCCCTAGGAGATCATGATCCGGGCGATCCAGACGCGGACGCCGATGCGGTGCAAGAGCATGTTGCTCGGCACCTCGAAGAGGAAATAGCCGACGAAGAACAGGCTCGCGCCCAGACCGTAGACGGTGTCGCTGAAGCCGAGGTCGCTCTGCATCTGCAACTTGGCGAAGCTGATGTTGACCCGATCCAGGTAGGCGAAGAGGAAACAGAGAATGAACAGCGGAACGATCCGCCAGTTCACCTTGCGGTAGATGCGGTTTTCCAGGGATTCCTGGGCAGCCGCGTCCGCGGCCAGCGTGCTGGTATTCATGGTTGACCCTCGTTGTTGTTCTTGTAATGGCCTACGGCGAGGCTGTCGGAGGCTATTGGTTCACTGTCGCAGGGCGGAAAATCAACCGTAGGGTGGGCTTCAGCCCACCGATACGGCGGTGTATTGACGAACGAGGATGGAGCGCCGCCCGCCCCACCCTGGGTCGATTGGCTTACAGCGCCTCGCGGCTCGGCGTGCCGTCCACCAGGCGCTGGATGCCCAGCGGGTTAGCGTTTTGTAGCGCCTCGGGCAGGAAGGCATCCGGGTAGTTCTGGTAGCACACCGGGCGCAGGAAGCGGTCGATGGCCAGGGTGCCCACCGAGGTGCCGCGGGCGTCCGAAGTCGCCGGGTACGGCCCGCCGTGCACCATCGAATCGCAGACTTCCACGCCGGTCGGGTAGCCGTTGAGCAGCAGGCGCCCGGCCTTCTGTTCCAGCAGCGCCAACAGATCACCGTAGGCGTCCAGGTCCGCCGGCTCGGCGATCAGGGTCGCGGTGAGCTGGCCGTGCAAGCCGTGCAGCGCCTGGATCAGCTCTGCCTTGTCGGCCACTTCGACGACGATGGTGGTGGGGCCGAAGACCTCTTCCTGGAGCAGTTCGTCGCCGTCGAGCAGCAGGCTGACATCGGCCTTGAACAGCTGCGGCTTGGCCTGGTTGCCTTCCTGTTTCGCGCCGGCCAGGTGGGTGATGCCGGGGTGCCGGTGCAGGTTGTCCAGGCCGTGGCAGTAGCTCTTCAGGCCGCCCGGGTTGAGCATGGTCTGCGCCGGCTGGTCGCCCATCAGCGCGGCAAAGCGTTCGAGGAAGGCGGAAAACTCCGCCGACCTGATGCCGATCACCAGGCCGGGGTTGGTGCAGAACTGCCCGGCGCCGAGGACCACGGAGCCGGTCAGCTCGGCGGCAATTTTCTCGCCACGGGCCTTGATCGCCTCGGGCAGCAGGAGCATCGGGTTGATGCTGCTCATCTCGGCGAACACCGGGATCGGCTGCGGACGCGCCGCCGCCATGTCGCACAGCGCACGACCGCCGCGCAGCGAGCCGGTGAAGCCGACCGCCTGGATCGCCGGGTGCTTGACCAGCGCCTCGCCCACGCCGCCGCCGTAGATCATGTTGAACACGCCCCTGGGCATGCCGGTCTTCTCGGCCGCGCGCACGATGGCGTCGGCGACGAATTCGGCCGTGGCCATGTGCCCGCTGTGGGCCTTGAACACCACCGGGCAACCGGCGGCCAGCGCGGCGGCGGTGTCGCCACCGGCGGTGGAAAACGCCAGCGGGAAGTTCGACGCGCCGAACACCGCGACCGGGCCGAGGCCGATGCGGTACTGGCGCAGGTCCGGGCGCGGCATGGGCTGGCGATCCGGCAGCGCGCGGTCGATGCGTGCGCCGTAGAAATCGCCGCGGCGCAGCACCTGGGCGAACAGGCGCATCTGCCCGCTGGTGCGGCCGCGCTCGCCCTGGATACGCCCGGCCGGCAGTGCGGTTTCCTGGCAGACCAGGGCAACGAAGTCATCGCCCAGGGCATCGATCTCGGCGGCAATGGCGTCGAGGAAGTCGGCGCGCCTGGCCGCCGACAGCGTGCGGTACGTTGGGTAGGCAGCGGCAGCCGCCTTGGCGGCGGCATCGACCTCGCCAAGCGTGGCCTGGTGGAAGTCGTAGGGCAGCTTCTCGCCGGTGCTGGCGTCGAGGCTGTGCACGACGACGTCGCCCAGGGCGCTGCGCGCGCCGTTGATGTAGTTCTGTCCGAGGATGTCAGGCATGGCGCCCTCCTGCTCTTGAAGTGATGGAGCCGCGGCGCGTGCCGTGGCCGGGGAGCGCGAGGGGCCGGTTCTCGGCGCCCTCGCGGCTGTGGTCCGCAGACCGATGAAGCGTTGCGCGGCCGCGCAGCGCTCTTGGGAAACTCGCGCCGGAGATCATTCACCGGCGCTCCGAAAGCAGGCCGTCCTAGGAAAACGCCTCGATGGGCATCCTTCGCCCGTCGAAGTTCGACCCCGCTTCGCCGGCACCGTGCGGCGCATGACCGGCCACGGCTTGCGCCGCTGCGCGCCAGGCCGGCGCGTGGATCAGCTCGGGGCTCAGCTCGTCGAGCGAGCTGCAGCCGAGCAGGCCGAGGGTACGATCCACTTCGCTGCGCAGGATCTCGATCGCGTGGCTGGCCCCCGGCCCCTTCCCCGCCGCCAGGCCGTAGAGCGCCGCGCGCCCGAGCAGCACGGCGTCCGCGCCAAGCAGCAGCGCCTTGACGATGTCGCTGCCCCGGCGAAATCCGCCATCGAGAAAGACCGACATCCGCCCGCGCGCCAGGCGCGCCACCTCGGCCAGCGTCTCCATCGCCGAAACCGAGCCATCGAGCTGGCGCCCGCCGTGGTTGGACAGCACCACGCCGTCGACGCCGTAGCCCAGGGCGATCTCGGCATCCGCCGGATGGATCATGCCCTTGACGATCAGCTTGCCCTTCCAGATATCCCGCAGCCAGGCGATGTCGTCCCAGTTCAGGCTCGGGTCGAGCTCGACGGCCAAGGCGCTGGCAGCGCCCTTCACCGAATCCTTGCCGGGCGGCAACAGGTCGCCGAGGTTGGCGAAGCGCGGCACGCCGTTGGGCACCAGCACGTCCCACACCCACTCCGTATGCAGCGCCACATCCAGCTTGTTGCGCAGGTCCAGCTGCAACGGCCGCACGTAGTTGCGCCGGTCCCATTCGCGGTTGCCGAAGATCGCGCTGTCGACGGTGACGACGATGGCCTCCAGCTCCAGCCGGCGCACCCGCTCCACCAGCTTCGCCACATGGTCGCGGGTGCGGTAGAGGTAGATCTGCATCCAGGCGCGGATGCCGTCGATGGCGGCGATCTTCTCGATCGAGGACGTCGAGGCGTTGCTCAGCACGAAAGGAATGCCGGCCCTGGCCGCCGCTTCGGCGAGCCGCAGGTCGCCACCGGCGGTGAGCAGCCCGTTGAAACCGGTCGGCCCGACCATGAACGGCAACGCCGACGGTTTGCCGAAGACGTCCCGCCGCAGGTCGCGCGTGCCGACGTTGCGCAGCGTGCGCGGCTGCAGGGTGATGCTCTGGAAGATCGCGCGGTTGCGTGACAGGGTGAATTCGTCGTCGGAGCCGCCTTCGACGTATTCGAAGGAGAAATTCGGCAGCCGCCGACGCGCCAGTTCGCGCAGCTCGTCGATGCTCTGCGCACGGCGATAGTCTCGTCCGGGATAGAGGCGTCTGTTCATCGGGTTCTCGAAAGCGGGGAAAAGCGCGCGGGCGTCGAAGCAACGCCCGCGCCGTTGCGTCAGGTGATGGCGCCGATCTGCCAGGGCACGAACTCGTTCTGCCCGTAGCCGTGCTGCTCGGACTTGCTGCGCTCCCCGGAGGCGATGCGCAGCATCAGCTCGAAGATGTGCGCGCCGCGCTCCTCGATGGTGGTCGAGCCGTCGGCGATGCCGCCGCAGTTCACGTCCATGTCCTCTTCCTGGTGCTCGAACATCCGGCTGTTGGTGGCCAGCTTGATCGACGGCGACGGTGCGCAGCCGTAGGCCGAACCGCGCCCGGTGGTGAAGGCGATCAGGTTGGCGCCGCCGGCGACCTGGCCGGTGGCCGAGATCGGGTCGTAGCCGGGGGTGTCCATGAACACCAGGCCGTGGGCGGTGACCGCCTCGGCGTACTCGTACACGTCGACCAGGTTGGTCGAGCCGGCCTTGGCCACCGCGCCGAGGGATTTCTCGAGGATGGTGGTGAGCCCGCCCGCCTTGTTGCCGGCGGACGGGTTGTTGTTCAGCTCGGCGTTCATCCGCGCGCAGTACGCCTCCCACCAGTGGATGCGCCTGATCAGCTTCTCGCCCACTTCGCGGCTCACCGCGCGGCGCGTCAGCAGATGCTCGGCGCCATAGACCTCCGGGGTCTCGGACAGGATCGCGGTGCCGCCGGCGGCGACCAGACGATCCACCGCGTTGCCCAGCGCCGGGTTGGCGGTGATGCCCGAGTAGCCATCCGAACCGCCGCACTGCAGGCCGACGATCAGGTGCCTGGCGCTGACCGGCTCGCGCTCGACGCGGTTGGCCTCGGCGAGCAGCGACTTGACCTGGGCGATGCCGCTGGCGATGGTCTTCGAGGTGCCGCCGGTGCCCTGGATGGTGAAGGTGCGCAGCTGGTTGCTGGCCTCCAGCCCGCGGGCCTTGAGCAGGTCCTCGATCTGATTGGTCTCGCAGCCCAGGCCGATCATCAGCACCGCGTGGAAATTCGCGTGGACGGCATAGCCGCCGAGGGTGCGCTGCAGCATCGCCAGCGCCTCGCCACCCGGATCGACCGCGCAGCCGACGCCGTGGGTCAGCGCGACCACGCCGTCGACGTTCGGGTAGGCGGCCAGGGCCTCGGGGTGGATGTCGCGGCGGAAATGGTCGGCGATCGCCCGTGCCACGGTGGCCGAGCAGTTCACCGAGGTGAGGATGCCGATGTAGTTGCGCGTGGCGACGCGGCCGTCGGCGCGAACGATGCCCTGGAAGGTCGCCTCGCGCTGCACGGTCGGCTTCGCATCCGCGCCGAAGGCGTAGTCGCGGGAGAAATCGCCCATCTCGACGTTGTGCACGTGAACGTGCTCGCCGGGCTCGATCGGTTGCGAGGCGAAGCCGATGATCTGCCCGTAGCGACGCAGTGGCTCACCCTTGCCGATGTGCCGGGTGGCGATCTTGTGGCCGGCCGGTATGGCCTGGCGCACGGTGACGTTCTCGTGGGCCAGGTGCAGGCCTTCGGTGAGCGGCTGGCGCGCGACCAGCACGTCGTCCAGCGGGTTGAGCGGATCACGGCGGCAGCGATGTCCTGCGCAGCGCCCGCTTTCATTATCAGTTCCATCACGCTACCTCTTGTGATTGGCGAAGCGCGCCTCAGGCGTGGCCGCGCTCGCGGTAATCGATCATCCCGGAGAACAGCACCAGACCCATCGCCATCGCCACGAAGAAGATCAGGGCCATGAAGTAGGAGCCGGTGAACTGGACGATCAGGCCGATCAGGATCGGCACCAGCACGCCGGACATATTGCCCCAGAAGTTCATCCCGCCACCGAGCACGCCGGAGCGCGACTTGCCGCCGAGGATCGCCGGCAGGCACCAGTACATGCCGCACCAGCGGATGAAGAACAGCGCGACGCAGAGCAGCGCAATCACCGCCACCACGTCCGGCGTGTAGGCCACGGCGAGGATGCACAGCGCGGCGATCAGCGCCGAGCCGCTGAACATGCTGCGCATCACCAGGTTCGGCGAGCCGCCGGCGGATTTCCACTTGTCGGCGATGGCACCGCCGACGATCTCGCCGACGAAGCCGCACATGAAGATCAGAAAAGTCGCGCCGCCCATCGACTTGATGTCCAGGCCGTGGGTCTGGTGCAGGTAGCTCGGCATCCAGGTCATCAGGCCGTAGAACACGCTGTTGTAGCAGGCGTAGCCGGCGAACATGGCGAGTACCGAGCGGCTGGTGATCAGGTCGCGCATCTTCGGCTTGGGACCGGTCGCGGAGGCCACCAGGTTGCCTTTCTGGATGTGCTCCAGCTCGGCGGCGTTGACTTTCGGGTGTTCGGACGGGTGATTGCGGATGTACCACCAGGCCCAGATGCCGACGACGATGGTGCCGACGCCGGCAATGACGAAGGCGATGCGCCAGGAGCCGAACCAGGCGATCAGCGCGGTGGTGATGATCGCACCCAGCGCGGTGCCCAGTGGCGCGCCGCCGTCCACCAGTACGGCGCCGCGGCCGCGCTCGTTGGCGGTCAGCCAGTTGCCGTTGAGCTTGGCACCGGCCGGCATGATCGGCGACTCGGCGACGCCCAGGCCGATGCGCGTCAGCATCAGCGTGATCCAGCCGGTGGACAACGCGCCGATCGCCTGGAAGGCGCCCCAGCCGACCGTGGCGAGCCCGACGATGCCGCGTGCGTTGAAGCGATCCAGCAGCATGCCGCTGGGAATCTGCATCAGCGCGTAGGACCAGAAGAATGCACTGAGCATCAGGCCCTCGAGCGCGGGGGTCATCTGGAATTCGGCGGAGATCAGCGGTAGCGCCACCGACAGCGAGGCGCGGTCGATGTAGTTGATCGCGGCCAGCAACAGCAACAGCAGGAAGATCCGCCAGCGAACGGTGGTCGGGCGGTTGGCAGCGGCCGTCGGCATGGCCGCGGCGTGAAGGGCCTGAGCGTCGGATGTCTTCATGATTCACTCGTTATTATGTTTGTTATGCATCGAATACCGGGCCTTCCCGGCAGCGGAACGGCCATCGCGAGATGGCCGACCGGGGCTTACAGCGCCTTGACACCTCCCATGGCGAAATCGGGCCGGCGAATCTCCACGCCGTTGACCAGCGGCTCGCCGAACTCGGCCATGCTGATCTCGAAACGGTCACCCGGCTGGACCTTCACACCGTCGGCGAACGACAGCGTGGCCGTACCGAAGAAGTGCACATGCACGTCGCCCGGACGAAGGAACTGGGCGTACTTGAAGTGGTGGTATTCGAGGTTGTCCAGGCTGTGGCACATGTTGTCCTCGCCGGAGACGAACTCCTTCTCCCAGAGCACCTCGTCACCGCGGCGGATGCGGCTGGTGCCGGCCAGGTCGGCCGGCAGCTCGCCGACGCGCAGCTCGGGACCGTAGGAGCAGGCGCGCAGCTTGGAGTGCGCCAAGTACAGGTAGCTGCGACGCTCCATCACATGGTCCGAGAACTCGTTGCCGAGGGCGAAACCCAGGCGACATGGCGTGCCGTCGTCGCCGATCAGATACAGGCCGACCAGCTCGGGTTCCTCGCCGGAATCCTCGGCGAACTCCGGCACCGGGAAGGGCGCGCCGGGACGCACGACGATGCCGCCGTCACCCTTGTAGAACCATTCAGGCTGCGCACCGACCGCGCCCTCCAGCGGTTTTCCGCCCTCGACACCCCATTTGAACATGCGCAGGGTGTCGGTCATGGTGGCCTCGTCCTGGGCCTTCTGCTGGTGCATCTTGTCGCGCGTGGAGGCGCTGCCGAGATGGGTCAGGCCGGTTCCGCTGATCAGGCAATGGGCGGGATCTTCGTGGTCGAGCGGCGGCAGGACGCGGCCGGCTTCGAGCAATTCGCGGTAGGACGGGCCGCTGTCGCAGCCGCGAGCGAGGACTTCCTCGACCAGGCCGCGACCGCCCCGCAGCGCGGCGAGGGCCAGCTCACGGGTACTGCGCACGCCGCGCACGGTCTGGATGGCGTCGCCTTCGACCACGCCGACCTGGCGCTGGCCCTGGGCCGTCTCGAACTGGATCAGTCTCATGGAAGGACTCTTGTCGTTATGGAATTCGCTGTCCGCACTTTACGAACGGCCTTCGCGCCTGCCTAATGAGAGCTGCTGATTGAGCGATAACTTTTCCTCATCCCCTTCATGATCCCTTCCCTTTCAAGCATTTCCTCGCGGTTGCGCCTGCGCCAGTTGCGTCTGCTGATCGCCCTCGACGAGCACGGCTCGCTGCACAAGGCCGCCGAGCGCGTCTCGATAACTCAGCCCGGAGCGACCAAGGCGCTGCGCGAGATCGAGTCGACCCTCGGCGCGACGCTGTTCGAGCGCACGCCCAAGGGCCTGGAGCCCAACGACCTCGGGCGCTGCGTGATCCGCTACGCCCGCCTGATCCACACCGACCTCGCCCATCTGCGGGAGGAGATGCTCGGGATTCTCCAGGGTGAAGGTGGCCGTCTTTCGGTGGGCATCATCATGGGCGGGGTGCCGATGCTGATGCGGGCGCTCGGCCGCCTGCGCGAGAAACAGCCGCAGCTGTCGGTGGAGATCATCGAGGACACCAGCGCGCGGCTGTTGCCGATGGTCGATCAGGGCCGGCTGGACCTGGCGATCTGCCGGAGCAGCGTGAGCCAGCGCCCCGACGACTACGTCTGCCTCAGCGAGCACCGCGAAGAACTGGTACTGGTGGGCAACCCGCAGCATCCGCTGGCCGGCGCCGGCGAACTGGAGCTGGCCGATCTGCAGGATCATTCCTGGGTGGTGTACCCGGCGAACATGCCGATGCGCCTGCTGCTGGAGCGCGAATTCAACGAGGCCGGTCTGGACTTCCCGCGCTACCCGATCGAGACCTCATCGACCTTCACTACCTTGATGCTGCTGCAGGAAGATCCGCGCCTGGTGGCGCTGATGCCGATCGAAGTGGCGCAATTCGCGTTGCGCCACGGCATGCTCGCGCGCCTGCCGCTGCGGATCCGCTCGCGCACCGAGGTCTATTCGGCCGTAACCCGCCAGGGCTCGGCACTGACCGCTCCGGCTGCCCTGCTGCTGGAGGAGCTGCGCAAGGAAAACCCGCTCGGCGCCTGAGCCGCGTCCACGCCTGTGGGGAACCGCTGAAGGGTGAGCCCGGCGAAGGGTTCGCCGGGCGGTGGGTGCGCTTGCGCTCAGACCGGTTTGCGCATCGGCGTGTCGCGGTGCGCGGCACGCAGGTATTGCGCCGGCCAGGGCTGCGAGCGCTCGTTGAGGTATTCCGCGGCGTGCAGCGGCCAGTACGGGTCGCGCAGCAGTTCGCGGGCGAGCAGGATCAGGTCGGCCTGGCCGGTGCGCAGGATGTGCTCGGCCTGCACCGCCTCGGTGATCATTCCCACCGTGCCACTGGCGATGCCGGCCTCCTTGCGCACGCGCTCGGCGAATTCGGTCTGGTAGCCCGGTCCGGTGGGGATTTCCGCGTTCGCCGCGGTGCCGCCGGAGGACACGTCGATCAGATCGACGCCCAGGGGTTTCAGGCGCCGTGCCAGTTCCACCGTTTCGTCGGGGTTCCAGCCGTCCTGCACCCAGTCGGTCGCCGAGACGCGGACGAACAGCGGCAACTCCTGCGGCCAGACTTCGCGCACCGACTCGGTCACCTGCAGGAGCAGGCGAATGCGGTTCTCGAACGAGCCGCCGTAGCCGTCGCGACGCTGGTTGGAGAGCGGCGAGAGGAACTGATGCAACAGGTAGCCATGCGCCGCGTGGACCTCGACCACCTTGAAGCCGGCCGCCAGCGCGCGTTCGGCGGCACGCACGAAGGCCTGGATCACCTCGCCGATCTGCGCCTCGTCGAGCGCCGTCGGCACCGCGTGCTCGGGGCTGAAAGCGATGGCCGAAGGACCGCTCGGCGCCCAACCTCCGGCCGCCACCGGCACGCTGCCGTGCTTGTTCAGCCACGGCGCCCAGGTACTCGCCTTGCGCCCGGCATGGGCCAGCTGGATGCCGGCGAAGGCACCCTGGGACTCGATGAAACGGGTGATGCGCTGCAAGGGTTCGATGTGCTCGTCGGACCAGATGCCCAGGTCCTCGGGAGTGATGCGGCCCTCGGCGGTCACCGCGGTGGCCTCGATCAACACCAGGCCGGCGCCGCCCACGGCGCGACTGCCCAGGTGCACCAGGTGCCAGTCGTTGGGCAGGCCTTCCTTCGCCGAGTACTGGCACATGGGCGACACGGCGATGCGGTTGGGCAGGCTGAGCTGGCGCAGCTGCAAGGGTTCGAAGAGATGACTCATGGCGGAACTCCCAATGGCGACATTGTTGTTATCGACCCCCTTAGCTTAGGCCGGGTTCTTCGAATCAGGGATCGAGGCGCCCATCGTCACGCTGGCGGAACGGTTTATTGCCGAAACACCGCCAATCGCCCGCCTCCTCTGCCAGTAAAATCCGCCGCTTTGCCTGCCGTGCCGAGGAAATGCCCCAATGACCCCCGATCAACGCTTCGCCCGCGCGGTGCGCTGCGCCATCGCCCTGTTCGTCGCGCTGTTCGTCTACTTCCTGATCGCCGACCTGTGGATGCCGCTGACGCCGCAGGCGCAACTGACCCGCCCCGTGGTGCGCCTGGCGCCGCGCGTCGGCGGCCAAGTGCTGGAAGTGGCGGCGCGAAACAACGCCCACGTGCAGCCCGGCGACCTGATCTTCCGCCTCGACCCGCAGCCCTTCGCACTGGCCGTTCGCCAGGCCGAGCTGGCGCTGGAAGAGGCGCGCCGCACCAACCTCGAGCTGGATGCGGCGATCGCTTCGGCCGAAGCCGGCCTGCTCGCCGTGCGCAGCACCGCCGACGAACTGGACAGCGAAGTGCGCCGCGTGAAGGTGCTGGTGGAGCGCGCCAACGTCTCCCGCCAGCAGCACGACCAGACCCTGTCCCGCGCGCAGGCCGCGCGCGCCCAGGTGGCGGCGGCGCAGGCGCAGCTGCGTGAGCTGGTGTCGCGCCGCGGCGCCACCGGCGAGGACAACCTGCGCCTGCGCCAGGCGCGCAATGCGCTGGAACAGGCGCAGTTGCAGCTCAGCTACAGCGCGGTGCGCGCCGACCGCGCCGGCACCCTGAGCAACCTGCAGCTGACGCCTGGCGCCTACGTCGCCGCCGGCCAGCCGGTCGCCGCGCTGGTCGACGACCGCATCGACATCACCGCCGATTTCCGCGAGAAATCGCTGCGCTACGTGCAGCCCGGCGACGAGGCGGTGGTGGTCTTCGATGCGCGGCCGGGCGAGCGTTTCGACGCACGGGTGATCGCCATCGATGCGGGGGTCAGGGAGGGTCAGCTGGAAGCCAACGGCGACCTCGCCGCGCCGGTGATGTCCGACCGCTGGGTGCGCGACGCGCAACGCCAGCGCCTGCACGTGCAACTCGACGCCGCGCCGGACGTCCCCCTGCCCAGCGGCGCCAAGGCCACCGTGCAGCTGTTCCCCGGCAATCGCCTGAGCCGGCTGCTGGGCAGCGCGCAGATCGGCTTCATCAGCCTGCTGCACTACATCTACTGATGATGAAGCGCGAGCTGTCGAAGAACGACCTGCGCCAGTGCCTGCGCATCGCCAGCGGCGGCACCCTGGGGTTCTTCATCTGCAAGCTGATGAACTGGGACTACGGCGCCTTCTTCGGCGTCTACCCGATGTTGCTGCTCGGCCTGGTGCCGACCATCACGCCCCACGTGATCCGCCAGTTCCTCGCCTGCTCGGCACTGGTCAGCGTCGAGACGCTGGTGATCCAGGGGCTCTTCGGCGACCGTCCGGGCCTGATGATTCCGCTGGTGTTCGGGCTTTTCGTGTTCCGCTTCGCACTGATGGCGCAGGGGCCGATGTTCTTCTTCGGCGCGCTGAGTTCGGTGTTTCTCTCGATGCTGCTGCACTTCGGCAGCTACCCGGACGTGAACCTCTACGACATGCTCACCAGCAATCTGGTGGCGACCTGGGTAACGGTGGCCATCGCCTGCCTGATGTTCCTGCTGTTCCCCGACGCCGAGCCGCGCGCGCCCCGCGTGCCCGCGCCCAAGGACGCGGCCAGCCGGCGCCACGAGACGCTGCTCGGCGCCAGCGTGGCGACCCTGTCATTCATCGTGTTCCAGTGTTTCGATCTGCGCGATTCGCTGTCGGCGCAGATCGCCTCGATCCTGGTGCTGTTCCCGATGCACTGGAACGGCGTGCGCTTCGCCGGCCGGGTGCGCGCCCTGGGCACCCTGCGCGGCTGCCTGATGGCGCTGGCGCTGCAGGTGGTGCTCTACGATCACTACGACATCCTGCCCTTCGTGGCGATCCTGCTGTGGATCGCGGCGATGCACTGTGCGCGCATCCACATGCTGGAGAACGGCATGCCGGGCCAGGGCTTCGGCGCCCTCACCACGCTGGCCATCGTCCTCGGCCAGTACCTGACGCCGACCCACGACATGATGTACAGCGTGCTCTACCGGCTCAGCTCGGTGTGCCTGTCGGTGTTCGTCACCCTGCTGGTGGTGTTCGTCCTGCACAGCCTGCTGGATCGCTTCCCGGCCACCCGCCACGCCTGACGCGCCGCCTCAGCGTGGCGCGAGGTGGGCCACCAGCAGTTGCACGCTTTCCTGACCGCGGAACTCGTTGACGTCGAGCTTGTAGGCCACGTCGACCCAGCCCAGCTTCGGGTTGGCCAGCAGCTCGCTGTCGACGTTGAAGGCGATGCCGTCCAGCGTGCGACCGCCGCACTCGGTCTTCAGCACCAGCTTGAGGTGCTTCTCGCCGACGATGCGCTGCTGCACCACCTGGAACACGCCGTGGAACATCGGCTCGGGGAATTGCTGGCCCCAGGGCCCGGCCTGGCGCAGCGCCTTGGCCAGCTCCAGATGGAACTCCTCGATGCCCAGCTGACCGTCGGAAAGCATCCGTCCGGTCAGGTCGTCCTCGTCCAGCTGCTTGCGCACTTCGGCGTCGAAGGCCGCGGCGAAGGCGCCGAGGTTGGCCTGCGGCAACGACAGCCCGGCCGCCATGGCGTGCCCGCCGAACTTGCTGATCAGCCCCGGATGGCGCGCCGCCACGGCGTCCAGCGCATCGCGGATATGGAAGCCCTGCACCGAGCGCGCCGAACCCTTGAGCAGGCCGTCGCCGGCGTCGGCGAAGGCGATCGCCGGGCGGTGGTAACGCTCCTTCAGGCGCGAGGCAAGGATGCCGATCACGCCCTGGTGCCAGTCCGCATCGAACAGGCAGAGGCCGAACGGCAGGTCGTCCAGCGCCAGGTCCTTGAGCTGCGCCAGGGCTTCGCGCTGCATGCCCTGCTCGATGGACTTGCGGTCCTGGTTGAGCTGGTCGAGCTGCACCGCCATGTCGCGGGCCAGCGCTTCGTTCTCGCAGAGCAGGCATTCGATGCCCAGGCTCATGTCGTCCAGCCGCCCCGCCGCATTCAGGCGCGGACCGATGATGAAGCCCAGGTCGGTGGAGGTGATCTTGCGTGCGTCGCGCCCGGCGACCTCCAGGATCGCGCGCAACCCGGGCCGCGCGCGACCGGCGCGGATGCGTGCCAGGCCCTGGTGGACCAGGATGCGATTGTTGGCGTCAAGCGGCACCACGTCGGCGACGCTACCCAGCGCCACCAGGTCGAGCAGCTCGGCGAGGTTGGGCTCGGCCAAAGACTGGCGGGCAAACCAGCCGTTCTCGCGCAGTCTGGCGCGCAGCGCCAGCAACACGTAGAAGATCACCCCGACGCCGGCGATGCACTTGCTCGGGAAGCTGCACTCGGGCTGGTTCGGGTTGACGATGGCGTCCGCCGCCGGCAGCTCCTGGCCCGGCAGGTGGTGATCGGTGATCACCACGCCGAGCCCGGCCGCCTTCGCCGCCGCCACGCCCTCGACGCTGGAGATGCCGTTGTCCACGGTCACCAGCAGGTCGGGGCTGCGCTGCAGCGCCACGCCGACGATTTCCGGGGTCAGCCCGTAGCCGTAGTCGAAGCGATTGGGCACCAGGTAGTCGACGTGGCTGGCGCCGAGCAGGCGCAAACCCAGCACGCCCACCGCACTGGCAGTGGCGCCATCGGCGTCGAAGTCGCCGACGAAGAGAATCCGCTGGCGCTGCTCCAGGGCGACCACCAGCAGTTCGACGGCGCGCTCGATACCCTTCAGCTGCCCATACGGAATCAGGCGTGCCAGCCCCTTGTCCAGCTCCGCCGCGGAGCGCACGCCGCGCGCGGCGTACAGGCGGCGCAGCAGCGGCGGCAGCTCGCCGAGGTCGGGCAGGGTTTCGGGTAGCGGGCGGGGTTCGATGCGCATGGGATTCCAGGGTTAAGCGATAGCTTTATGAGAGCTTGGAGCTTGTGCAACGCCTCGCGAGCCAGAGCCATGCAAGACGCTGCGTCGGTAACGGCCTTCCGCTGGTCAAAGCAGGCGAGGACGCGGAGTTCACGAGCTGTAAATCGAAACGGCGCTCCGGCCTGTATTCAACGCAGCCTGCCGGCGCGCAGCAGACCTTGGGCTCAGCGCTCGCCGGCCAGCCATTCCAGTTGCAGTTCGTGCTGGCCGTTCTCGTCGGTGATGAACAGCGTGCCTTCGCTGATCATCACCGCCCAGTTGATCGAGCGCGGCAGGTCGCGCGCCACGGTTTCCAGCGCTTCCTGCGGGACGGCGACGACGTTGATGTTCTTCAGGCTCCTGACGCCATCGAGCACCTTGCTCTGCCACACGCGCAGGTTGCCGTAGGCGACCAGGCTGAAGCGCTCGGCGCGGCGCGAACACCAGGTGATGCGCTCGGCATCCGGCTGGCCGACTTCGATCCAGTGCAGCACCCGGTCGTCGAGGCTCTTCTCCCACAGCGCCGGCTCGTCAACGTCGGACAGCCCGCGGCCGAAGGACAGCAACTCGCCGTACCACAGCAAGTAGGCGATCAGCCGCACCACCAGGCGCTCCTCGGTCTCCGAGGGATGGCGGGCGACGGTGAAGCGCGCGGTGTCGTAGACCGAACGGTCGAGGTCGGTGAGGTTTATTTCGACTTTGTAGGTTGTCGCTTGCAGGGCCATGTACGGCTTCCTGGCGGAATGGAAGCCGGCAAGTCTAGCGCGAATGCCCTCGCGGCACGACCACCGCCGGGAGCCTGGCAGCGTGCGCGAGGGGTATCGGGAGCGACGCGGCCTCTAGCGGGCGCGGCCCTTGCCGCAGAGCAGCGCGCCGATGGCCACAGCGCCGAGGCCGAGCATCGCCACGGTGGCGACCGGGTGCAGGCTGGCGTGGGTGTAGAGGCTGTGGCGCAGCACACGACCCCGATAATAGCCACGGGCACGGCCGGTCAAACGGCCGCCGTTCGGGCCGTGCAGGGCGCCCTGCCAGTTGGCGTCCGGCTGGCCGTTCTGCAGGCGGTCGTAGATGACCTTCTCGCTGAGCCAGTCGTAGAAACGCGGGAAGTTCTGCGCGATCACGGTGAAGGCCTTGGAGGCGCCGATGTAGATATCGCGGGTGGGATGCACCGCCGCATGGAGGATCGCCTCGGCGACTTCTTCCGGCGCATACAGCGGCGGCGGCAGGACCGGCGCGCTGGCGGTGTAATCCCGGGCGTGGTCGGTGAACAGCGTGTCGGTGGCCGCCGGCCGGATCAGCGTTACCGATACCGGAGCGGCATCCTTGCGCAGCTCGACCCGCAGCACGTCGGTCATGGCCTTCACCGCGTGCTTGGACGCCGCGTACATGCCGTGCACCGGAATCGGCGCGGCCGATTCGGAACTGCCCAGGTTGATGATCGCCCCGCCGTGCTCGCGCAGGTATTTGGCGGCGATGGTCGAGCCGTAGTAGGTGCCCCAGAAATTGGTTTCGAACAGACGGCGATGATCGGCGTCGCTGGCGTCCTCTATCTTGCCGATCACCGCGATGCCGGCATTGTTCACCCAGGTGTCGAAACGGCCGAACGTCTCGATGGCGAGGTCGGCGACCCGCTGCATGGCCTGGCGGTCGCCGACGTCGGCGGCCATCGTGACCACCTGGGCGCTGCCGCCGAGTTCGCCGGCGATCTGCTCCAGCGCCTGTTCGTTGCGGGCCACCAGCACCAGGCGGGCGCCCTTGGCGACGGCGGCGCGCGCGGTGGCGAGGCCAATGCCGCTGGAAGCGCCGGTGATGACGATGACCTGCTGGGCGAGCGGACGAAGATTGGGCTTCATGAAGTCCTCCTGTTCGGGAAAGGAACGCGGCGAAGGCGCTGAGCGGCGCCGCGCGCGGGGCTAACCGGGGTCCTCGGGTGGACCAGCGGTCCAACGGCAGCGGCTGCCATACGCCGAAAAAAAGAAACCCCGAGCCTTGGGGGAGATGCTCGGGGTTCAACGCCAGCCACGAGGGCCAGGCGGCCGGCACATGGACCTGGGAGCGGTAAGGTTTCATGTGCCGTGTAATTACTGACCGGCGAAAAAGCCCAATCGTTCAACCGGTCGTCGGGCAGGCGTGGATCACAGCGAGGCGTAGTTTTTCACCCGGTTATTGCCGTGCAGATGGGCAATCACCTCGGGCGCGATACGGCCTTCGATCAGCAAGAGGTCGCGCAGGATGCCATCCACCACATCGGTCAGGGCGAAGCGGTCGCTCAGCTGCCCCTTGCTCAGCGTGCGCTGGAGGACGGGTTCTCCCGCCTCGTTGGTCAGGGTCATCAACCTGCCGCCGTCGGCATGGTCAGGCCCCAACACCACCTTGTACGGCGCCAGGGCGCCTTCCAGCAATTCCGTTGTGCTTTCCATGTCCATCTCCACGTAAGGTTCTGAAAATAAAGGAGGTGTAGCAAAGACTCGATAAGCACACGGAAAGTTCGTGAGCGCCCCGCGCGGAGAACGGCCGGCGCGAGTGCAACCTCAGGGTAAGCGGGGTTCATTTCAGTGGCGTGACGCGGATGCGAACAGGCCGGCAACGAGGCCGGCCTGAACGGAGGGGCGGAAACCCGCCGGCAAGCCGGCGAGGCGTTCGCTCAGAGGGGTTTGCCGCGGTTGCCGTGCCCGGCGACGAAGGCCTGCACGGCCTTAAGGTCGTTGGCGAGCACGCTGTAACGCTCCTCGCGGACGAACAGGTCGGCCAGGTGCGCCGGCAGTTCGATGGCCTTGGCGATGCCGGCCTTCTCCACCGCTTCGGGGAATTTCACCGGATGCGCGGTGCCCAGCACCACCATGGGCGTGCTGAGGCTGCGACGGCATTCACGGCCGGCCCGCACGCCGATGGCGGTGTGCGGGTCGAGCACCTCGCCGGTTTCGGCGAATACCGCGGCGATGGTCTCGCAGGTCTGCTCGTCATCCACCGCCAGCGAGTCGAACAGCTTGCGCGCTTCGCTCCAGCGGTCTTCGTCGACGCTGAAACCGCCGCCCCGCTTGAAGGTGTCCATCAGCCCGGCGATGGCCGCACCGTTGCGCCCGTGCAGGTCGAACAGCAGCCGCTCGAAGTTGGACGAGACCATGATGTCCATCGACGGCGACAGGGTCGCGTGCAGGGTTTCCTTGGCGTAGCTGTTGCCGCTCATGAAGCGGTGCAGGATGTCGTTGCGGTTAGTGGCGACGATCAGCTGGCTGACCGGCAGGCCAATGTTGCGCGCCAGGTAGCCGGCGAAAATGTCGCCGAAGTTGCCGGTAGGCACGGAGAAGGCGATAGAGCGCGCCGGCGCACCGAGCTGCAGCGCGGCGTAAAAGTAGTAGACGATCTGGGCCATGATCCGCGCCCAGTTGATCGAGTTGACCGCCACCAGACGCGTGCCTTTGAGGAAGCCCTGGTCGGCGAAGCTGGCCTTGACCATCTCTTGGCAGTCGTCGAAGTTGCCTTCGATGGCGATGTTGTGGATGTTCTCGCCGAAGATGGTGGTCATCTGCCGGCGTTGCACCTCGGACACGCGGTTGTGCGGGTGCATGATGAAGATATCGACGTTGTCGCAGGCCTTGCAGCCCTCGATCGCCGCCGATCCGGTATCGCCGGAGGTGGCGCCCATGATCACCACGCGCTCGTTGCGCTTGGCCAGCACATGGTCGAGCAGCCGGCCGAGCAGTTGCAGGGCGAAGTCCTTGAACGCCAGCGTCGGGCCATGGAACAGCTCGAGCACCCACTCGTTGCCGTTCAGCTGACGCAGCGGCGCGATGGCGCTATGGGCGAACACGCCGTAGGTGTCTTCGAGGATGCGCTTGAAGTCGGCATCCTCGATGCTGCCGGCCACGAACGGGCGCATCACCCGAAAGGCCAGCTCGTGGTAAGGCAAGCCGGCCCAGGAAGCGATTTCCTCCTGGGTGAAGCGCGGCAGGTTTTCCGGTACGTAGAGGCCGCCATCGCTGGCCAGGCCGGCGAGCAGGACGTCTTCGAAGTTCAGGGCAGGTGCCTGGCCGCGGGTGCTGATATAGCGCATTTCGACAAACCTTCGCTGTGCGCCGCGCCCCGGTGCGTCTGGCCCCGGGCGCGTGGCTGGATTAATTCAGTTGCTCGACGCGAATCCGTACGACGTCGCCGGAAACGCCTTCCAGCGCCTCGAGGGCGGTGATGGCATCGTCGATACGCGCTTCCTGCACGCGGTGGGTCACCAGGATCATCGGCACCAGGCCGTCCTGCTCCTCGGCTTCCTTCTGCATGATCGATTCGATGTTGATGCCGCGATCGGAGAGGATGCTCGCCACCTGCGCCAGCACGCCGGGCAGGTCCTTCGCCTGGATGCGCAGGTAGTAGGCGCTCTCGCATTCGGCGATCGGCAGGATCGGGTGATCGGACAGCGAATCCGGCTGGAAGGCCAGGTGCGGCACGCGGTTGTGCGGGTCGGTGGTCAGCGCGCGAACCACGTCGACGACATCGGCCACCACCGCCGAAGCGGTCGGCTCCATCCCGGCGCCGGCACCGTAATAAAGGGTGCTGCCGACGGCATCGCCGTTGACCATCACCGCGTTCATCACGCCGTTGACGTTGGCGATCAGGCGATCGGCCGGGATCAGCGTCGGGTGCACGCGCAGCTCGATGCCGGCCGCGGTGCGACGCGCCACGCCGAGGTGCTTGATGCGATAGCCCAGCGCTTCGGCATAGTTGACGTCGGCCGTGGTCAGCCTGGTGATGCCTTCGGTGTAGGCCTTGTCGAACTGCAGCGGGATGCCGAAGGCGATCGACGCGAGGATGGTCAGCTTGTGCGCGGCGTCGATGCCCTCGACGTCGAAAGTCGGGTCGGCTTCGGCGTAACCCAGCGCCTGGGCTTCCTGGAGCACGTCCTCGAAGGTGCGCCCCTTCTCGCGCATCTCGCTGAGGATGAAGTTTCCGGTGCCGTTGATGATCCCGGCGAGCCAGTTGATCTGGTTGCCGGCGAGGCCCTCGCGGATCGCCTTGATCACTGGAATGCCACCGGCCACCGCCGCTTCGAAGGCGATGATCACGCCCTTCTCGCGCGCCTTGGCGAAGAGTTCGTTGCCGTGCACGGCGATCAGCGCCTTGTTCGCGGTGATCACGTGCTTGCCGTTCTCGATGGCCTTAATCACCAGGTCGCGCGCCAGCGTGTAGCCGCCGATCAGTTCGATGACGATGTCGATGTCCGGGTTGCTGGCGACCTCGAAGATATCGGCGGTAATGGGGGTGCTACCGGTATCGACTTTCGGGTTGGGGCGACGCGCGGCAATCTGGGCGACTTCGATTCCACGCCCGGCACGGCGGGAAATCTCATCGGCATTGCGTTTGAGTACGTTGAAGGTGCCGCCGCCGACGGTCCCCAGCCCACAGATTCCCACTTTCACCGGTTTCACGCTGTACTCCCCATTACCGCGACCGCGCCCGGCTGACGGGCGCATAAAAAGAGTCGCACTTTAGAAACCGGGGGGGCTTTAGTCAATCGCGCCCGGCGAGCGGAAAACCGCTGCCGGCGTGGCGCGGGGGCGAAAGGAGACTATCGGGTCAGACCGAGCCGCTCGTGCCACTGCGCGAGGGATTCCTCGGGGTACTCGTCGTACAGCCTGTCGTCGGCACCCTGCTGCACCTCGACCCAGCTGGCCTTCGAGCCGAGCATCAGGTGGGTGTGCTGCGGCGGCACCGGCAGCTCGGTGTCGATGGCCGAGGCGTGAGGGTGGATCAGGTCCGGCCAGCTCGGGTCCCAGAGCCAGAGCGCGCTGCCGCATTCACGGCAGAAATTGCGCTCGCCGGAACTCACCTGGCCATCACCCATCTTCGCCCGATAGACGCCGAGGTGCTGCCTGCCCTGGACCTCCAGCGTGCGGTTGTCGGCGCCGAGGTTGATGGCGAAGCCGCCCCCGCCCGCCGTCTTGCGACAGATCGAGCAGTAGCAGCGCATGAAGGGATAGGGTTGTGCCGATTCGACGGAAAAACGCACGCTGCCGCAATGGCAGGAACCTTCGAGTTTCATCGCTCGCTCCAGGTCGGGTCATGTCTGCATGTGACCCGACTGGACCGCTATCGCTCGCGCCGTCCGTCAGCCCTCACTGGGCCGCGAGCGCCTGCTTGATCAGCTCGGGCGCCGGCTGATAGCCGGGGATCAGCTGACCGTTGCCGAGCACGATGGCCGGCGTGCCATTGACCCCGATCGACTGACCGAGGGCGAACTGCTCGGCCACCGGGTTGGCGCATTTGGCGGCGCTGACCTTCTTGCCGCTGACCATCTGATCCATTGCCGTACGACGATCGCTGGAGCACCAGACCGCCTGCAGTTGCTGGTCGCCGGCAGAATCCAGGCCCTGCCGCGGGAACGCCAGGTAGCGCACCTCGATGCCCTGGCGGTTCAGCTCGGCCACTTCGCCGTGCAGCTTGTGGCAATACGGGCAGGTGGTGTCGGTGAACACCGTGATGTGGCCCTTGGTCTCGCCCTTGGCCGGGTAGACCACCATCTGTTCCAGCGGCACCGCCGCGATCACCTTGGCAATGCCACGGCTCTCGGCCTGCTCGGTCAGGTTGACCGGATCGGCGCCGGCCTGCATCTGATAGAGGTAACCCTGCATCAGGTACTTGCCGTCGGCGCTGGCGTAGAGCACGCGACCGCCCTTGAGCTGGACTTCATACAAACCGTTGAGCGGGCTCTTGGCGATGCTCTCGATCGGCAGATCCTGACCCAGGCCGCCGAGGGACTGGCGAATGGTTTTTTCCGCATCGTCCGCGTGTACGGCACCGATGACGAGGGCGAAACAGGCCCCGATGAGAAAACGAATACTGCGCATGGAACACTCCTAAATGGGTGCGAAAAGACTACCACAGGCACGCCGGCGCCTTCCTTCGCCGTTTGCCGGGAGAGACGCCGGCCGTCAGCCGCGGGGGTGGTGCTGGGCGTGCAGCTCCTGGAGGCGCGCACGGGCGATGTGGGTGTAGATCTGCGTGGTGGAAAGATCGCTGTGACCAAGCAGCATCTGCACCACCCGAAGATCGGCGCCGTGGTTCAGCAGATGGGTGGCGAAGGCGTGCCGTAAGGTGTGCGGCGACAGCGATTTGGCGATTCCGGCGACTTTCGCCTGCAGCTTGATCCGGTGCCAGAAGGTCTGCCGGGTCATCTGTTCGCCGCGCGAACTGGGAAACAGCACATCGCTCGGCCGGCCATCGAGCAGCGCCCCGCGCGCCTCGCGCACGTAGCGCTCGATCCACAGCATCGCCTCCTCTCCCAGCGGCACCAGGCGTTCCTTGCTGCCCTTGCCGAACACCCGCACCACGCCCTGGCGCAGGTTGACCTGTTCCAGCGTCAGACCGATCAGCTCGCTGACACGCAAGCCGCAGGCATAGAGCACCTCGAGCATGGCGCGGTCGCGCAGGCCGATCGGCGTTTCCAGGTCCGGTGCCGCCAGCAGCGCCTCGACGTCCGCTTCGGACAGCGACTTGGGCAGCGGCCGGCCCAGCTGCGGAAGCTCCACCAGCAGGGTCGGGTCGCTGTCGATCAACCCCTCGCGTAACAGGTAGCGGTAGAACCCCCGCGCGCTGGAGAGAAAGCGTGCCGTCGAGCGCGCTTTGTAGCCCTCGCCCAGGCGCCAGGCCAGATGATCGAGAACCGCCTCGCGGCCGGCATGCTGCAGCTCGACACCGCGCTCATCGAGCCAGCCGTTGAAATGCGCCAGATCGCTGAGGTACGCCGAACGGGTATGCGGCGACAGGCCTTTCTCCAGCCACAAGGCATCGAGGAAACGGTCGATCAGCGGATGGTCTTTGGCGGGCATGGGGCGAACACGACGGGAACGGACCGGCAGTCTTTCACAGCGGCGGGCCGACGCAAAGCACGGGGCAGGATCGCTCGGCGGCGGAATGGGGCCGCGCTTGCACGGCGGGAGGCCGAAGACGCGGATGATCGCGGCTCGCGGCAAAAAGGGCTTTCGCCCGAGGACGAATCGCAGGCAATAAAAAAGCAGCCCGTGGGCTGCTTTTTTCGTCAAGGTGACCGGTCTTAAACCAGTTTTTCCTTGATGCGCGCTGCCTTGCCGGACAGTTCGCGGAGGTAGTACAGCTTGGCTTTGCGAACGTCACCACGACGCTTCACGCTCAGGCTGTCGACCAGCGGCGAGTAGGTCTGGAAAGTACGCTCGACGCCAACGCCGTTGGAGATTTTACGAACGGTGAACGCGCTGTTCAGGCCGCGGTTACGCTTGCCGATCACTACGCCTTCGAAGGCCTGCAGACGCTGACGGTCGCCTTCCTTCACCTTGACTTGAACGATAACGGTGTCCCCCGGGGCGAAGGGCGGAATTTCTTTGCCCATCTGTTCGGCTTCGATCTGCTGGATGATCTTGTTGGTCATGTCGTGCGCTCCTAAGACAAACCCTCTGGGCCTGCCATCGATACGTTAACTATCGTCCCGCTGGCGAAGGTATTCCGCCAACAGCTTTTGCTCTTCTCCAGAAAGCGAGCGGCTATCCAGAAGATCGGCACGTCGTTCGTAGGTTCGCCCCAGGGCCTGCTGCAAACGCCAACGCCGGATGTGTTCGTGGTTGCCGCTGAGCAGCACCTGCGGAACACTTTTATCCGCATACACTTCGGGTCGAGTGTAGTGCGGACAATCGAGCAGGCCGTCGGTGAACGAGTCCTCCTCGGCGGAATCCGCATGCCCCAATGCACCGGGCAACAAGCGGGTAACCGCATCGATCAGCACCATCGCCGGCAGCTCACCGCCGGACAATACGTAATCGCCAATCGACCATTCTTCATCCACGTGCGCTTCGATGAAGCGTTCGTCGATACCTTCGTAGCGTCCGGCGATGAGGATCAACGACTCCTCCTGCGCCAGTTGCTGTACGGCCGCCTGTTTCAGCTGGCGACCCTGGGGCGACAGGTAGATCACCTTCGCCCGCTCTCCGGCGGCCTGCCTGGCAGCTGCCAGCGCCCGCTCCAGAGGCTCGATCTTCATCACCATGCCGGGGCCTCCACCGAAGGGTCGGTCGTCCACCGTCTGGTGGCGATCTTCGGTGAAGCTCCGCGGGTTCCAGCAGGTCAGCGCGAGCAGACCCTGTTTCACCGCACGGCTGGTGATGCCGTATCCGCTGATGGCGGAAAACATCTCCGGGAAAATGCTGATGACTTCAACCCGCATGGCATTCACGCAAATCAGAAGTCCGCATCCCAGTCGACCCGCATCTCTCCGGCGGCCAGATCGATCGACTGCACGCACTGCTCCGTATAGGGCAGCAGGCGTTCGCGATCATCGAGGCTGCCGGTGCAGGGCTTGACCACCATCACGTCGTTGGCACCGGTCTCCAGCAAGTGGTCGATCACGCCGAACAGCTGTCCGAGCTGATCGATGACCCTCAAGCCTTCCAGTTGGTGCCAGTAGTACTCGTCGGTGCCGAGTGCCGGCAACTCGCTGCGGGGAACGCAGATTTCGAAGCCCGCGAAGGTCAGAGCGACATCGCGATCATCGAGCCCCTTCAGCTTCGCCACCAGGAACTTGCCCTGTGGCCGTCCGCCAATCAGCTCAACCTGCTTGACCTCGTTGTCACGCCTGAGCGTCCAACGGCGATAGTCCAGCACGTTGTCGACCGGGTCGGTAAAGGAATACACCTTCACTTCGCCGCGAATGCCGTGCACCGAGAAAATCTTGCCGAGAAGGATCAGATCCTCGGCGGGCGCCGGCAACGTACTCATGGATGCTTAGGCCGCAGCCTTGGCAGCTTCCTTGAGCAGTTGTGCAACGCGCTCGGACGGCTGTGCGCCCTGGCTCAGCCAGTAGCTGGCGCGTTCCTGATCGACCGACAGCTTGACTTCAGCGCCGGAAGCGACCGGGTTGAAGAAGCCGATACGCTCGACGAAGCGACCGTCGCGCGCATTGCGGCTGTTGGTCACGGTCAGGTGGTAGAAGGGGCGCTTCTTGGAGCCGCCACGGGCAAGACGGATGGTTACCATTGAACTTCGTTCCTGTAGTCGGTGCTTTGCAAATCAAAACAAGCAATGGGCCATAGGGGCCCGAAAGGCCGCATATTCTAAGGATTATCCGGATATTTGCAAATGGCTTTTTCAAAATGGGCGACTGTACCGGCCGGACGGCGCGAATCGCTCACGCCACCCGACTCGCCACCTCGAGACCCGCTCGTGATTTCCCAAGCGGGTCATCGCGGGCAGTCTCTCAGAGCTTGGGCATGCCGCCGCCGGGGAGCATGCCGCCCATCCCGCGCATCATCTTGGCCATGCCACCCTTGGCGGTGAATTTCTTCATCATCTTCTGCATCTGCTTGTGCTGCTTGATCAGCCGGCCGATGTCCTGCACCTGGGTTCCCGAACCCATGGCGATGCGGCGCTTGCGCGAGCCGCTGATGATGTCAGGATCGCGGCGCTCGTGCGGGGTCATCGAGTTGATGATCGCTTCCATCTGCTTGAACTGCTTCTCTGCCGCGCCCTGGGCGTTGCCCATCTGCGCCAGGTTTACCCCGCCCATCTGCGGAAGCTTGTCCATCAGGCCGCCGAGGCCGCCCATATTCTTCATCTGTTGCAACTGGTCGCGGAAGTCTTCGAGGTCGAAGCCCTTGCCCTTCTTCAGTTTCTTGGTGAGTTTCTCGGCCTTCTCGCGATCCAGGGTCTGCTCGGCCTGTTCGATCAGGCTGAGCACATCGCCCATGCCGAGGATGCGCGAGGCGATACGGTCCGGGTGGAACGGCTCGAGTGCATCGCTCTTCTCGCCCATGCCGAGGAACTTGATCGGCTTGCCGGTCACGTGGCGCACGGACAGCGCCGCACCGCCGCGGGCGTCGCCGTCGACCTTGGTCAGCACCACGCCGGTGAGCGGCAGCGCCTCGCCAAAGGCCTTGGCGGTGTTGGCGGCGTCCTGGCCAGTCATGGCATCGACCACGAACAGCGTCTCGGCCGGTTTCACCGCCGCGTGCACGGCCTGGATCTCGGCCATCATCTCGGCATCGACGTGCAGTCGGCCGGCGGTATCCACCAGCACCACGTCGATGAATTTCAATTTGGCTTCGCGGATCGCCGCTTCGGCGATCGCCACCGGCTGCTGGCCGATGTCGGACGGGAAGAAGGTGACGCCGACTTCCCCCGCCAGGGTTTCCAGCTGCTTGATCGCCGCCGGGCGGTAGACGTCGACCGACACCACCATCACGGACTTCTTCTTGCGCTCCTTGAGGAAGCGCGCCAGCTTGCCGACGGTGGTGGTCTTGCCCGCGCCCTGCAGACCCGCCATCAGCACCACCGCGGGCGGCGTGACGTTGAGGACCAGGTCCTCGTTGGCCGCACCCATCAGCTCTTCCAGCTCGGCGCGCACCACCTTCACGAACGCCTGGCCCGGCGTCAGGCTCTTCGACACCTCGGTACCGACCGCGCGGTCCTTGACCTTGTTGACGAAGTCCTTGACCACCGGCAGTGCGACGTCGGCCTCGAGCAGCGCCATGCGCACTTCGCGCAGGGTGTCCTTGATGTTGTCCTCGGTCAGCTTGGCCTTGCCGGTGACATGGCGAAGCGTCTGGGACAAACGGTCGGTCAAGTTTTCGAACATGCGCGTTCCTTTGAAAAATGCGGGCTGGCGGCAAGGCCGGGGAGTATATCAACAGCATTGGCGAATGGCTTCTCAGGCCAGACGGATCACCATCGCGCCCGCCGCGATGAAGGCCGTCGCCACGCCGCGTCGCGGGCCGATGCGTTCGCCGAGCAGCAGCACCGAGAGCAGCGTGGCGAACAGGATCGAGGTTTCCCGCAAGGCGGCGACGCTCGCCACCGGTGCCAGCGTCATCGCATACAGCGCGATGCCATAGGAGCCGAGGGTGCCGCTGCCGCCCACCAGCGGCAACGCCGGCCGCGACCGGGCGTAGCGCAGCAGCTCGCGCGGCCGGCGAAACAGCGTCCAGCCGAGCAGCGGAATGGCGGTCAGGAAGAAGATCCACAGCGTGTAACCGACCGGCGCCTGCGACAGACGAACGCCCACGCCATCGATCAGCGTGTAGCTGGCGATCACGCAGGCATTCAGCAGCGCCAGCCCGGTGGCTCTCGCGCTCACGCCATCACGCAACCAGGCATCCACCGCCAGGCCGAGGACACCCGAGCAGATCAGCAGCACACCACCCCAGCCGGTGAGCGACAGCGATTCGCCAAGCAGCGGTGCGCTCGCCAGGGCCACCAGCAGCGGCGCAGTGCCGCGCATCAGCGGATAGGCCTGGCTCAGGTCACCGTGGCGATAGGCCGCCGCGACCAGCCGGTAGTAGATGACCTGCGCACAGACCGAGCACGCCAGGTACGGCCAGCTCGCCGGCGAGGGCGCCTCGACGAAGCACAGCCCGACCGCCGCAATGGCGCCGGCGCCGGCACTGACCAGAACGGCATTCAGCGACTTGTCGTGACCGGACTTCACCGCCGTGTTCCAGCCGGCATGCAGCAGCGCGGCGAACAGCACCATCAATACAACGCTTGCGGACATCACGGACTCCTGATCGGCGCCCCAGCATAGCAACAGCCGATCGCCGCCCGCGAAACGAGCGCCGACCCCGTGGCGGAGCGCCTCCCGGCCGGGGCGATACTTTCGTGGACGCCTGCTTGTATGCCACACTCACGCCCTTTCGGGCCCATGCCTCAAGGATCTATGCACCCTCTGCTGCCCAGCCTCGCCGCCGCCCTCCTCTATCTTGGTGTCACCGCTTACCAAGGCCTGCGCGTTCGCCAGCGCGTCAAGCCGAACAAGCTGCTGATCGGCGTATTCGGCGCGCTCGCGCTGTTCTTCCATGGCGGCAGCCTGTTCATGCAGCTGCACGCGACCCAGGGCCTGGCGCTGGACTTCTTCAATGCGTCCAGCCTGATCGCCTTCGCGGTGATCCTCATTACCCTGCTCGCCTGCCTGCGCATTCCGGTGGAGAACCTGCTGTTGCTGCTGATGCCGCTGGGCGCGCTGACCGCCATGCTGGCGCAGCTGATGCCGGCCGGTACGGTGCAGCCGATCGACGAGGAGCCGGGAATTCTCGCGCATATCCTGCTGTCCATCGTCGCCTACGGCCTGCTCACCATCGCCGTGTTGCAGGCGCTGCTGCTGCTGCTCCAGGACCACCAGCTGAAACACAAGCACCCGTCCGGACTGATCAAGAACTTCCCCCCGTTGCAAACCATGGAAAGCCTGCTGTTCGGCTTTCTCTGGGCGGGCTGGATCCTGCTCTCGCTGTCGCTGTTCTCCGGCTGGCTGTTCTTCGAGGACCTGTTCGCCCAGCATCTGGTGCACAAGACCCTGCTCTCGTGCCTGGCCTGGGTGGTCTTCGGCGTGCTGCTCTGGGGCCGCCACCAGCTCGGCTGGCGCGGGCACAAGGCGATCCGCTGGACCCTGGCGGGTTTCTGCCTGCTGATGCTGGCCTACTTCGGCAGCAAGCTGGTCCGCGAATTCATCCTGCACATCTGACCCTAGGTTGCCGTGGACACTCTCGATCAAGGCTCGCTGATTGGCCTGCTGGTTTTTCTCGCGCTGGCCTCGGCGTTCTTCTCGGCGAGCAAGAGCGCCGTCCTCGGGCTCGACCGACAGCAACTGCGCGAGCTGGCCAGCCAGGGCTCGCTCGGCGCCAAGCGCATCAACGCCCTGCTCAAACGTCCGCAACGCCTGTTCGGCAGCCTGCTGCTCGGCAACAGCCTGGCGCTTATGTTCGGCGCGGCGGTGGCCGGGCTGCTCGGTCTGCGCCTGCGCGGCGAACCCGGCCTGTTCGGCGCCGTGGCCGCCCTGCTGATCGCCTGGCTGATCGTCGCCACGCTGCTGCCGCGCAGCATCGCGGCACGCCATCCGCAGGCACTGGCATTCGCCTGCGCCGGGCCGCTGAAGATTGCCGTCAAGCTGCTCTACCCGCCCTTCTGGCTGCTCGACCGCATCGCCGGCGCGCTGCTGCGGCTGGTTGGCATCCGGCCACCGCCACAGGGCGAGAACCTGTCCGGCGAAGAAAGTCCGCCCGAGGAAATCGACGAGGTGCTACCGGAGCAGCGCCAGCACCTGCTGCTTGGCATCCTCGACAAGATGACCGTCGACGACATCATGATTCCGCGCAACGAGGTCGAGGGGATCGACCTGAACGACGACATCGAGCGGATCGTCGCCCAGTTGCGCAGCACTTCGCACACCCGTCTGCCGGTGTTCCGCGGCGACATCAACCAGATCGAAGGCATCCTGCACATGCGCCGGATCGCCCGCCTGCTGACGCGCGACCAGTTGACCAAGGACGCCCTGCGCGGCGTGTGCCACGAGCCGTACTTCGTGCCGGAGAACACCCCGCTGTCGGTGCAGCTGATGAACTTCCAGAAGCACAAGCGGCGCATCGGCATCGTCGTCGACGAGTACGGCGAAGTGCTCGGCATCTGCGCACTGGAAGACCTGCTGGAAGAGATCGTCGGGCAGTTCCACAGCAGCGACGACAGCCAGGATGCCGACATCCAGACCCAGCCGGACGGCACCCAGGTGATCGACGGCGCGGCCCACGTCCGCGACATCAACCGTGCCCTCGGCTGGCAACTGCCGGTGGAAGGCCCGCGCACGCTGAACGGCCTGATCACCGAGGCGCTGGAAGGCATCCCCGACAGCGGCGTGTGCCTGAAGATCGGTCGCTATCGCCTGGAGATCCTGCAGGCCGCGGAAAACCGCGCGACCCGCGTGCGGGTCTGGCTCGCGCCGCGCCCGGACCAGGGCTGAGACGATCGGAGGGGTTGCCCGCCGCCCCTTCGCTCCCCGTATAATCGCCCTCAGCTTACCCAGCCCCCTGCCTTCGTCCGCTTGCCATCCGCGATGCCGACGCAGGCCCGCCACTGCCGCTTCCCGCCCGGTCCGCCGGTGCACCGAAGTTCTCGCTGCCGCGCCAACCCCGCCGCGACGGCGCCCTCCTCGCCCGACCCGGGCGCCCGCTTCCCATGCGGCACGACGAAAGCCAACCGGCCACCGCCAAGGCCGGCCAGACAATAACGGGATCCGTGCATGAATACCGCCACCTATACCGCTGCGCGCGAGGCCGATGCCGACGCCCCCGTGCAGGCCAACTCGACCGCGCGCGTCGCCGTCGCCAGCCTCATCGGCACCGCCATCGAGTTCTACGATTTCTACATCTACGCCACCGCTGCCGCGTTGGTGATCGGCCCGGTGTTCTTCCCGCAGACCTCCGGCACCGCCCAGGCGCTCTCCGCCTTCATTACCTTCGGCATCGCCTTCCTCGCCCGGCCGCTGGGCTCGGCGCTGTTCGGCCACTTCGGCGACCGCATCGGGCGCAAGTCGACGCTGGTCGCGTCTCTGCTGCTGATGGGCCTGTCCACCACGCTGATCGGCCTGTTGCCAGGCTACGACGCCATCGGTGCCTGGGCGCCGATCCTGCTCTGCATGTTGCGTTTCGGCCAGGGCCTCGGCCTGGGCGGCGAATGGGGCGGCGCCGCACTGCTGGCCACGGAGAATGCACCCAAGCACCGCCGCGCCTGGTTCGGCATGTTCCCGCAGATGGGCCCGTCGATCGGCTTCCTCGCCGCCAACGGGCTGTTCCTGACCCTGGCGATGACCCTCAGCGAAGAGCAGTTCCGCGCCTGGGGCTGGCGTATCCCGTTCCTCTTCAGCGCGCTGCTGGTGATCGTCGGCCTGTATGTGCGCCTCAAGCTTCACGAAACCCCGGTGTTCGCCAAGGCGCTGCAGCAGCACGATCGCGCACGCCTGCCGATCGCCGAGATGTTTTCCCGGCACTGGCGCAACGTGGTGCTCGGCTCGCTGGCGATGGTGGTGTGCTATGCGCTGTTCTACATCTCGGCGGTGTTCTCGCTGAGCTACGGCGTCAGCTCGCTGGGTTTCACCCGCGAGGAATTCCTCGGCCTGCTGTGCTTCGCCGTGCTGTTCATGGGCGCCGCCACGCCGGTATCGGCGCTCGCCTGTGACCGCTTCGGGCGCCGCCCGGTGCTGATTGTCGGCTGCCTGGCCGCAGTGGCGTCCGGCTTCACCATGCAACCGTTGCTGAGCAGCGGCTCGGTGGTGGACGTAGCGATCTTCCTGTCGCTGGAGCTGTTCCTGATGGGCGTCACCTTCGCCCCGATGGGCGCACTGCTGCCGGAACTCTTCCCGACCCGCGTGCGCTATACCGGCGCCTCGGCGGCGTACAACCTGGGCGGCATCCTCGGCGCCTCGCTGGCCCCCTACGTGGCGCAGAAACTGGTGGCGGCCGGCGGGCTGGGTTGGGTCGGCGGCTACGTTTCGGTGGCAGCCGGGCTGAGCCTGCTGGCGGTGCTGCTGATGCGCGAAACGCGCGAAACGGATCTGTAGCGGTCGCGTAGGGTGGGCTTCAGCCCACCGACAGGGTGATCCAGTTCGTCGGAGGTGGTGGGCTGAAGCCCACCCTACGAGGTGTCGAGGCCTTGGCCCGCAGTCGCCCCACTGACGAATATGAAAAAGCCGGCGCCAAAAGCGCCGGCTTTTTTTGGTGGCCGGTCGACTCAGAGCGTGACGTCGACCGCCTGCGCGACGCGGGTCGCCTTGGCGCGGGCGGCCTCGATCGACTCGTCGCGCGCCAGCGCCACGCCGAGGCGGCGCTGGCCGGAGACTTCCGGCTTGCCGAACAGGCGCAACGCGGTGTCCGGCTCGCTCAGCGCGGCGCCGAGGTTGCCGAAGCTCATCTCGCGCGACTCGCCGGCCACCAGGATCACCGCCGAGGCGGACGGACCGAACTGGCGGATCGCCGGGATCGGTAGGCCGAGGATCGCCCGCGCATGCAGGGCGAATTCGGAGAGGTCCTGGGAGATCAGCGTGACCAGGCCGGTGTCGTGCGGGCGCGGGGAAATCTCGCAGAACCAGACCATGTCACCTTTCACGAACAGCTCGACACCGAACAGCCCACGGCCGCCCAGCGAGCCGGTCACCACCAGGGCGATACGCTCGGCTTCGGCGCGCGCGGTCTCGCTCATCGCCTGGGGCTGCCAGGACTCCTGGTAGTCGCCCTTGGCCTGGCGATGACCGACGGGGTCGCAGAAGGTCACGCCATTGGCGTGACGCACGGTGAGCAGGGTGATCTCGTAGTCGAAATCGATGAAACCCTCGACGATCACCCGCCCCTTGCCGGCGCGGCCGCCGGCCTGGGCGTAGTCCCAGGCGGTCTGCAGGTCATCGGCGCTTTTCAGCACGCTCTGGCCCTTGCCCGAGGAACTCATGATCGGCTTGATCAGGCACGGGAAGCCGAGCGCCACGGTGGCATCACGGAATTCCTCGAAACTGTCGGCGAAACGGTACGGCGAGGTCGGCAGGCCAAGTTCCTCGGCGGCCAGGCGACGGATGCCTTCGCGGTTCATGGTCAGCTGCGCGGCGCGCGCGGTGGGGATCACGGTGAAGCCCTCGGCCTCCAACTCGACCAGGGTCGCGGTGGCGATGGCTTCGATCTCGGGAACGATGTAGTGCGGCTTCTCCTGCTCGATCAGCGCGCGCAGGGCCGCGCCGTCGAGCATGTCGATGACGTGGCTGCGATGCGCGACCTGCATCGCCGGGGCGTTGGCGTAACGGTCGACGGCAATCACCTCGACGCCCAGACGCTGCAGTTCGATGGCGACTTCCTTGCCGAGCTCGCCGGAGCCACAGAGCAGGACGCGGGTGGCGCTCGGCGAGAGCGGAGTTCCGAGACGGGGCATGTCGATTTCCTTGCAGGCAGGCGCCAGCGGCGCGTGGAGTGAAAAAAAGGAGGCGGATTTTACGAGATCAGCAGGCCTTTGGCTCGTGCGCGTTCGACGGTGCGGGCGAGCACCTGGCGGCGCTCGTCGTTGTCCATCCGCGACCAGCGGGTGATTTCCGCCGCCGAGCGCTGGCAGCCGCTGCAGAGGTCGTCTTCGTCGAGCGCGCAGATGTTCACGCAGGGCGACTTCAGCGGACGCTCCTGCATCAGTCGTCCTGCTCGACCAGGTCGCGCGCGTAGCGCTGGGCGTTGTGCACGTAGTGCGCGGCGCTGGCTTCGAGCATCTTCATCTGCTGCTCGCTGAGCTCGCGCACCACCTTGCCGGGCGAGCCCATGACCAGCGAGCCGTCGGGGATTTCCTTGCCCTCGGGGATCAGCGCGTTGGCGCCGATGATGCAGTGACGGCCGATCCTGGCGCCGTTGAGCAGCACCGCGTTGATGCCGATCAGGCTGAAATCGCCGACCGTGCAGCCGTGCAGCATGGCGTTGTGGCCGATGGTGACGCCCTTGCCGATGTTCAGCGGCACGCCGGCATCGGTGTGCATCACGGTGCCGTCCTGCACGTTGCTGTTCTCGCCGATATGGATCAGCTCGTTGTCGCCGCGCAGCACGGCGCCGAACCAGACGCTGGCGCCGGCATCCAGGCGGACCTTGCCGATCAGCGTGGCGTTCGGCGCGACCCAGCTTTGCGGGTGAGCGTCGACGCGGGAATCTCCCAGGCGGTACTTCATTATTGTTCTCCAGGCTCAGCGCAGGGTGAGGAAGGTATCCGGTGGCTCGTGCAGGTCGATACCGGCGTCGTACAGGAGGTTCATCAGCTCGACGATCATGATCGCGGTGAGCCCCCAGATGCGGAACTCGCCGAAGCGATAACTGGGCACGTACCAGCTTTGCCCGAGGTAGTCGATGCGGTGGGTGAACTCGCGCGGGTCTTCGCGGAAGAAGCTCAGCGGCACGCTGAACACGGCGGCGATCTCGCCGTCGTTGGCGACGTACTCGACGTAATCCGGAACCACCGCGACGTACGGCGTGACTTTGATGCGGTGGCGCGAGACCAGCGTGCTCAGCGGGCCGACGACCTCCACCAGGCCCGGCGGCAGGCCGATTTCCTCCTCGGCCTCGCGCAGCGCCGTGGCGACCAGGTCTTGGTCCTCGGGGTCGCGACGACCGCCGGGAAAGGCGACTTCGCCGCCGTGGGTGGACAACCCGCTGGCGCGCAAGGTGAGCACCAGTTCGGGCTCGTCGCTGCGGGTGATCGGCAGCAATACCGCCGCTTCGGGGAAATTCTGCTCAGGGGGCAGAATAAGCGGGGTATAGCTCCTTACCTTCTGGAGCAGTTCGTCCTGCATGGGCACTCTCGGTTTTTTCGTTTGACGGCATCATGGCACGAACTGTCGCATCGGCCCAAGACCCGGGCGACGCCACGCCGGGCGGGCGTTGCTTTTTCCCTCCGGGCCTGATGCCATGCATCACCACAACAACACGCCGGAGACCGGATGAAATTCTGCAACCAGTGCGGCGGTACGGTCAGCGAGCGGATTCCCGCCGGCGACAACCGCCCACGTATCGTCTGCGACCAATGCCAGCTCGTGCATTACCAGAACCCGCGAATCGTCGCCGGCTGCCTGCCGGTGTGGGGCGAACAGGTGCTCCTCTGCCGTCGCGCGATCGAGCCGCGCCGTGGCTTCTGGACATTGCCGGCGGGCTTCATGGAGAACGGCGAAACCACCGAACAGGCAGCCTCCCGGGAAACCCTGGAGGAAGCCTGCGCGCGGGTCAGCGGCCTGCAGCTCTATACCGTGTTCGACCTGCCGCACATCAGCCAGGTGTATATGCTGTTCCGCGCGGAACTGGTCGATCTGGATTTTGCCGCCGGCGACGAAAGCCTCGAGGTCAAACTCTTCCACGAAGCGGAAATCCCCTGGTCGGAGCTGGCTTTCCCGACCATCGGGCGTACCTTAGAATGGTTCTTTGCGGACCGCCCGAACGCCCTGTTCCCGGTACGCAGCGAGCCGCTGGAACCCTTGCTGGCGCGCTTCCGAAAAGCTTGAATACCCCTTTCTCTAGGTCTCGTCGTCGATGCGCTGGTTGCTCACCGTTGTCTGTCTGTCCTTCGCCACCCTCGCCCTGGGCAACGTCACCTCGACGCTGGACGGCAAGCAGGTGGACAAGGTGCTGGTGCTCAAGTCCGAACACCGGCTGCACCTGATCAGCAAAGGCGAGACCCTCAAGTCCTATCGCATCTCGCTGGGCAAGAAACCCACCGGCCCGAAGATCCAGGAAGGCGACAAGCGCACCCCGGAAGGCTTCTACTGGATCGACTGGCGCAAGCCCAGCGACCGCTACAACCTGGCGATGCACATCTCCTACCCCAACGCCCGCGACAAGGACCGCGCCTCCGAGCTCAAGGTCGAACCCGGCGGCATGATCATGCTGCACGGAACGCCGATCGACGACGAATACCCCGAGTGGTACTTCAACAGCCTCGACTGGACCGAGGGCTGCATCGCCCTGACCAACGACGACATGCGCGAGATCTGGACCCTGGTCAAGGACGGCACGCTGATCGAAATCCGCCCCTGAGCCACGCTCCGCTCAGGCCTCATTGCACGGGCGCTGCCTGAGCGCCCCGGCCACCTCGCCCACCACCCTCACCACCATCGCCCGCTCGTTTTCGTTCAGCCCCTGCAGCAGCTCGACGATCTTGTGCGCCTGATCCAGCGCATCCGGCGAGCCGGGGCGGAACAGGTCCGCCGGCGTACAGCCGAGCACGTCGGCAATCTGCCGAAGGCGCGCCAGACTCGGGGAAATCACCCCGGTTTCGATGCGACTGACCGTCTCCTTCTCCACGTTGATCGACTCAGCGACCTGGGCCTGCGTCAGGCGCTGCTGCTTGCGCAGCGCCGCGATGGCCGCGCCCACTTCCGATGCGATTCCCTTGTCTTTCAAATTTGCCACCTCGACGCATCAGTCCCTATTAACCGGACATTTTCAAGGCGCCAGGGGTTCAAGCGAATGACGTGGAAGGCATTAAAAAATGACGTATTGCGTCATCAAAGATTGACTTTTCTCGACGGTGATTTAAAGAATGGTCGTATGGCGGCAGAAAACGGATGCCAACTAAATGGCACATTCAGGGAGGAATCGCATGCTGAACAATCTGAAAGTCCGCACGGGCATGCTGCTGGTACTCGCGGCCCTGCTCACCGCACTGCTGGTTTCCACCGCCACCGCCTGGAACGATGCGCGCAACAGCAGCCGGCAGATCCAGGAGCTGGAAGACGTCGGCATCCGTCAGCTCGGCCTGATCGACGCGACCTACGTCGACTTCCTGCGCACCCGCCTGGCGATGGCGGGCGCCTTCCTGGAAATGCAGGCGGGCGAAACCGACAGAGCGAAACAGAGCCTGGAACTGACCAAGAGCCTGTCAGCCAAGGCGCGCGAAGCCTTCGGCCAGTTCATCGGCATGGAAAAGAGCCCTAAAGGCGAACAACTGGCCCGGGCCATCGAGCAGAGCTTCGGCACCTACAGCGCCGCTCTGGATGAACAGCTCGAGGCGCTCAACGGCGGCTCGGCGACGCGCTACGTCGAGGTCAACCTCAAGGCGCGCGCGGCGAACGGCGCGTTCGACAAGGCGATCTCGACCTTCAGCGAACACGTCGGCAAACGCACCGCAGACATCATGCAGACCGCCAGCGGGCGCTACGAAGTCGCACGCATCCAGGCCATCGCACTGATCGGTCTGGGCCTGCTGCTCGCCATCGGCTGCTGGCTGTTCATCGCCCGGCAGATTCTCCAGCCGCTGCGCGAAGCCAGCCGGCATTTCGAGCACATCGCCGCCGGTGACCTGACCACCCACATCGCTACCGGCTCGAGCAACGAGATCGGCGTGCTGTTCCGCTCGCTGCAACACATGCAGCACAGCCAGCGCGAAACCATCGGTCAGATCACCAGTTCGGCCAACCAGTTGGCCTCGGCGGCGGAAGAGCTCAGCGCGGTGACCGAGGAAAGCAATCGAGGCCTGCACCAGCAGCATCAGGAGCTGGAGCAGGCGGCCACCGCGGTCAACCAGATGACCACCGCGGTGGAGGAAGTCGCGCGCAACGCGGTCTCCACCTCGGAGGCGACGAATGCCTCGAACCAGTTGGCCCGGCATAGCCGCGACCAGGTGCAGTGCACCATCGACGAGATCAACGGCATGTCGCAGGACGTGCAGGCGACTTCGCAGCTGATCCGCGAGCTGTCCGAACAGACCCGGCACATCGGCAAGGTGCTCGAGGTGATCCGCGCGATTTCCGAGCAAACCAACCTGCTGGCGCTCAACGCCGCCATCGAGGCCGCCCGCGCGGGCGAGGCCGGGCGCGGTTTCGCGGTGGTCGCCGACGAGGTGCGCGGCCTCGCCCACCGCACCCAGCAGTCGACCCGCGAGATCGAGGAGATGATCGGCGGCATCCAGGCGAATACCGATACCGCGGTGAATTCGATGGAGCAGAACAGCAAGCGCGCCCATTCGACCCTGCACAACACTCAGGCGACCAGCCGCACGCTGGAGGAGATCTTCGCCGCGGTGAACCAGATCACCGAGCGCAACCTGGTGATCGCCAGCGCTGCCGAGCAGCAGGCGCAGGTCGCCCGCGAAGTCGACCGCAATCTGGTGAACATCCGCGACCTCTCCACCCAGGCCTCGGCCGGCGCCAACCAGACCGCCGCGGCGAGCCACGAACTGTCGCGCCTGGCCGTGGAACTCAATGGAATGGTCCTGCACTTCAAAACCTGACCGGTAGGCCGTCGCCGTCTATCCTTGCTAATCCTGCGCGGAAGCCTGGAAGAACGCGCGCCCCAGAGGCACGCCATGACCGAGGTTCCGCACGACGACGAGAGCCGCGATGACTGACCGGCACCTTGCGGAAATTCGCACCCAGACCCTCGAACGCAGTCCCGACGCGGTGCTCACCGTCGACGCCGAAGGGTGCATCGTAAATGTTCAACGCCGCCGCCGAGCAGCTCTGGGGCCGGCCGCGCGAGACGGTGCTCGGGCGGCCGGTGAGCGGCCTGCTGCCGCACCTGTTGCAACGCCGCGCGGAGGGTTCCGCGCCACTCACCCAGGACGTACTGATCGAACGCCACGACGGCAGCCGGCGTTGGGGATCGATGAACTGCGCCCGCCTCGAGATCGCCGAGAACGTGCTCTACACCGCCTTCATCAGGGACATCACCGAACAGCGCCGCGAGGTCGAGCGTACCCACCTGCTTTCGCTCGCCGCCGACCGCACCGACAGCGCGGTGATCATCACCGACGGCCAGTGGCGCATCCTTTACGTGAACAACGGCTTCAGCACCCTGTTCGGCTATTCGCAGGCGGAAAGCCTCGGCCGCACGCCGGCACCGCTGATCGCTACGCACCAGTTGCAGACGATGATCGAGGCACTGCGCGAGCGCCTTTCCAGCGGGCTGTCCTATCACGCCGAGGAATTGGTGCACGACCGCCACGGCCAGCGCATCTGGTGCAGCGTGACCAGCAACCCGGTGTTCGATGAGAACGGCCGGCTGATCAACAGCGTGAGCCTGCTGACCGACATCACCGACTCGAAGATCCACCAGGTGCTGCAGCATCAGGTGCTCGAGGCGATGGTCCGCGAGATGCCGCTGGGCGAGTTGATGGCGCTGGTCTGCCGCGAGGTGGAGCACATCGCGCCGCAGGTGGTCGCCTCGATCCAGCAGGTCGACGAGCACGGCAAGCTGCACCCGCTGGCCGCGCCAAGCCTGCCCGCCGCCTACTCGCAGGCACTGGAAGGCGCCGCCATAGGGCCGTTCGCCGGGTCCTGCGGGACCGCAGCGTTTCGCCGCCAGCCCGTACTGGTGAGGGACATCGGCAGCGATCCGTTGTGGGCCGACTACCGGCATATGGTGCCGGCGGGGCTACGCGCCTGCTGGTCGACGCCGATCATGTCCAGCGACGACCGGGTGATCGGCACCTTCGCCTTCTACTACCGCGAATCCCGCGAGCCGAGCGCGCTGCACCGGCGTCTGGTGGAGGTCAGCACGCACCTCTGCGCGCTGGCCCTGGAACGCGAGGAAACCCGCTCGCGAATCCGCCAGATCACCTCCTACGACAGCCTCACCGGCCTGCCGAATCGCAGCCTGCTGCAAGCCAAGGCCGAACACGCCATCGATGACGTCGCGCAGGCACGCGGGTCGCTGGCGGTGCTGTTCATCGACCTGGATCGCTTCAAGCAGATCAACGACAGCCTCGGCCACCCCTGCGGCGACGAGCTGCTGCGGATCATCGCCGAGCGCCTGAAGCAGGAACGCCGCAGCGGCGATATCGTCGGTCGCCTGTCCGGCGACGAATTCGTCCTGGTCTGCCCTTTCCACGACGGCGCGCAAGCCACCGACCTGGCCGAGGACCTGCAGCAACGCCTCGCCGAGCCCTGCCTGGTCGGCGGCGGCAGCCTGACCCCCTCGGCGAGCATCGGCATCGCCCTGTATCCCGAGGACGGCCGCGACATGGAGCAGTTGCTGCAGCATGCCGACCTCGCCATGGGCCACGCGAAAGCGGCCGGGCGCGGCTGTTTCAGCTTCTTCAGCCACGAGATGAACCGCCTCGCCCAGGAACGCATGGCGCTGGAAGCGGCGCTGAAGGCCGCGCTGCTGGCCGGCGAGCTGCACCTGCATTATCAGCCGCAGGTGAACTTCGCCGATGGCACCCTGCATGGCGTCGAAGCGCTGGCACGCTGGCGCCATCCGCAGCTCGGCGAGGTATCGCCGGCGCACTTCATTCCGCTGGCAGAAGAATGCGGGCTAATCGATGCGCTGGGCGATTGGGCGCTGAACGAGGCCTGCCGCCAGCTGGCCGACTGGCGCGACAAGGGACTGTCGATTCCGTCGATCGCGGTGAATCTGTCACCGACCAACTTCCACAACCTGACCCTGCCGCAGACCATCGCCGATGCGCTGCGCCGGCACGGGCTGGCGCCGCGCGATCTCACCGTGGAGATCACCGAGGGCGTGCTGGTGGACGTGAACCCGGGCATTCTGCAGACCCTCGACGATATCTACAGCCTCGGCGTGCGTCTGGCGATGGACGACTTCGGCACCGGCTATTCCAGCCTGAGCTACCTGCGCCGGCTGCCGATCAGCGAATTGAAGTTGGACAAGAGCTTCGTCGACGACCTCGACAACGACGCGTCCAGCCGTGCCCTCAGCGATGCGGTGATCAACATCGGCCAGAGTCTGGAGCTGACGGTGGTCGCCGAAGGCATCGAGAGCGTCAGCCAGTACGAGATCCTCAGGCAGCAGGGCTACCACGTCGCCCAGGGCTATCTGTTCTCCTGCCCGCTGCCCGCCGCGCAGCTGGAAATCTGGTTGGCCGAACGCCGGGCCTAGTCGTCGCCTGTGCAGGCGGCGATGCACACCCGGTTGCGTCCGCCCTCCTTCGCCGCGTAGAGCGCGCGGTCGGCGGCATCGGTAAGCGCCGCCGCGGGCCACTCCCCACCTGTCGGCAGGCAGGCGCCGCCGAGGCTCACGGTGACCCGGCCAAGCGGTGCGTAGGCGTGCTCCAGCTCGGCCTGCTCGACCCGCTCGCGCAAGCGCTCGGCGACCCGCCGCGCTTCCTCGGCCAGGGTGCCCGGCAGGATCACGCTGAATTCCTCGCCGCCGTACCGGCAGACCAGATCGCCCGGACGCACCACCTGGCGAAACAGCTCGGCCAGCCGACGCAGGCATTCGTCCCCGGCCGGATGGCCGTAGTGGTCGTTGAACGGCTTGAACAGGTCGACATCGAGCATCAGCAGCGACAACGGCAGGCCGGCGCGGCGCGCGCGGGCGATCTCCTGCGTCAGCGCCTCGTCGAAGCGACGGCGGTTGGGCAGCCCGGTCAGATAATCCTTCTCGGCGACCTCGCTCAGCCGCGCGTTGGCCGCCGCCAGCTGCTCGCGCATCCGGTACTGCTCGGTGACGTCGGTGAGCGCCAGGGTCAGGCCGATCACCTGCCCCGCCGGGTCGCGCACGCCCTGCAGGCCGACCTGATGATGACGCTCGCGCCAGTCCAGCTCGAGGTCCGCCAGCGTCTCGCCGGCATCCAGGCGAACGAAGCAGCGCGCTACATCCAGCTGATCTTCCGGGAGGAAATCGGCGATCGGCCGGCCCACCAGCCGATTCAGCGAATCGCCCAGCAGCGCGGCCAGCGCACGGTTGGCGATCACCACATGGGCTTGCCGGTCGATCAGCCCGAGCGCGACCGGCGCCGCGGCATACAGCGCCTCCAGCTGCACGCTGCGCTGGCCGAGCAGGCCGATGCCCTGGGTGATGTCGCGGTCGATGCCACGGTAGCCGCGGAACTCGCCGTGCTCGTCGAACAGCGGAATGCCGCTGGTTTCCAGCACCACCATGCTGCCATCGGCGCATAGGTTGCGGTTCACCAGGCCTGAGAACGGCCGCCGCTCGGCAACGATTTCGAGGAACATCTGGCCGACCCGCGCCGCTTCGTCGGGCGGCATGAAATCGAAGGGCGTGCGCCCGAGCATCTGCTCCGGCGTGTAGCCGAGCAGCGTGCGGCAATGTTCTGAGCTGAAGGTGTAGCGACCCTGGGCGTCGACTTCCCAGAGCCAGTCCGTGTTGTGGGCGATCATCTCGCGCAGACGGCGGATCTCGGCGCGAGCTTCGCTGGGGCTGAGCAGTTGGGGCATCGTAACTACCGACACGCGAATGCTGAGGTGGCCATTATGCCATCACGGCATGCAGGTCCGACGTCAGGGCGTCTAATCCAGGGTTTCCAGGCGCCAGACATCGAACGCCGGCGTTTCGTAGGGATGCGCCCTTCTCAGCGCGTCGACCACGGCGCGGATCGAGACATCGGCCACCACCAGTTCGACCTTCCATTCGGGGAGCCGCTGGAGCCGGTCGACCTCGCCGATGAACGGAGCGCTGCCCGGCAAGGCGCGGAACTGCCCCTCGCCGAGCACCTGCCAGCAGCACTGGTCGTAATCGCCGATACGTCCACCGCCGGCCTGGAAAACCGCCTGTTTGACGCTCTCCAGGTGAGTGTCTGGAACGTAAAAGCACAGCTTGTACATGCCGGATACCGTCGTCGCCGTGGTGGAACGCAGGGAGTACGCGGTACTCCCTGCGGTGTCAGTCGACCCAGACCCGCGCGTTGCGGAACAGGCGCAGCCAGCCGCCGTCTTCCTGCCAGTCGTCAGGGCGCCAGGAGTTCTGCACGGCACGGAACACCCGCTCCGGGTGCGGCATGAGGATGGTGACGCGGCCGTCGCGGCTGGTCAGGCCGGTGATCCCGCGCGGCGAGCCATTCGGGTTGGCCGGATAGCGCTCGGTGACCTTGCCGTGGTTGTCGACGAAACGCATCGACACGCAGCCGGACAGGTCGGCCTCGAGCAGCGCTTCCTCGCTCTCGAACTCCGCATGACCTTCGCCATGGGCGATGGCGATGGGCATCCGCGAACCGGCCATGCCGCGCAGCAGGATCGACGCCGACTCCTGGATCTGCACCATCGCCACACGCGCCTCGAACTGCTCCGAGCGGTTGCGCACGAAGTGCGGCCAGAACTCGGTGCCGGGGATCAGCTCATGCAGGTTCGACATCATCTGGCAGCCGTTGCAGACGCCCAGGGCGAAGCTGTCCTTGCGCTCGAAGAAGCCCTGGAAGGCGTCGCGCGCCCGGTTGTTGAACAGCACCGACTTGGCCCAGCCCTCGCCGGCGCCGAGGACGTCGCCGTAGGAGAAGCCGCCGCAGGCCACCAGCCCCTTGAATTCGTCGAGGTCGACGCGGCCGGTGAGGATGTCGCTCATGTGCACGTCGAGGGCGGCGAAGCCGGCACGGTCGAACGCCGCGGCCATTTCCACCTGGCCGTTGACGCCCTGCTCGCGCAGCACCGCCACTTTCGGCCGCACGCCCTTCTTGATGTAAGGCGCGGCGATGTCGTCGTTGACGTCGAAGGCGAGCTTCACCGAGAGGCCGGGGTTCTCCTCCTCGAGCAGGCTGTCGAACTCCTGCTCGGCGCAGTCGGCGTTGTCGCGCAGGCGCTGGATGCGGTA
>NZ_DJTK01000024.1:94567-137765 GCF_002438225.1 Pseudomonas sp. UBA6310
TCGCTGCTGCCGTTGACCGGCTGGCCGATCACCGCCACGCAGTCGCCCAGGCCAGCCGCGCTGAACTGCGCCAGCACGTCCGGAGTAGCGTCCTGGCGAACCTGGATCAGGGCACCGAGTTCCTCGTTGAAGAGTACGGCGGCGAGGCCATCGGCGCTGTCGGCGAGAGCATCGAGGGTGAGTTGCAGGCCGCAGTGGCCGGCGAAGGCCATTTCCAGCGCGGTGGCCAGCAGGCCGCCGTCGGAACGGTCGTGGTAGGCCAGCAGGTGACCATCGGCGTTGAGGCCCTGGATCACCGCGAAGAACGCCTTGAGGTCCTCGGCGTCGTCGACGTCGGGCGCGTGGCGGCCGATCTTGCCGTAGACCTGGGCGAGGATCGAGGCGCCCATGCGGTTCTGCCCGCGACCGAGGTCGATCAGGATCAGGTCGGTCTCGCCCTTGTCCAGGCGCAGTTGCGGGGTCAGGGTCTGGCGAATGTCGGTGACCGGGGCGAAGCCGGTGACGATCAGCGACAGCGGCGAGGTCACGCTCTTCTCGGCGCCCTCATCCTGCCACCTGGTCTTCATCGACATGGAATCCTTGCCCACCGGAATGGTGATGCCGAGCGCCGGGCACAGCTCCATGCCGACCGCTTTCACGGTGTCGTACAGGCGCGCGTCCTCACCCGGGTGGCCGGCGGCGGCCATCCAGTTGGCGGACAGCTTGATGTCGGAAATCTTCTCGATGCGCGAGGCGGCGATGTTGGTCAGCGTCTCGCCGATTGCCATCCGCCCGGAAGCAGCGGCGTCGAGCAGCGCCAGCGGGGTGCGCTCGCCCATCGCCATGGCTTCGCCGGTATAGACGTCGAAACTGGTGGCGGTCACGGCCACATCGGCCACCGGCACCTGCCACGGGCCGACCATCTGGTCCCGGGCGACGAGGCCGGTGATGCTGCGGTCGCCGATGGTGATCAGGAAGCTCTTGCTGGCCACCGCGGGGTGGTGCAGCACACGGCTGACGGCGTCCTCGAGGGCGACGCTGGCGGCGGAGAAGTCATCGCCCAGCTCGGCTTCACGGGTGACCGAACGGTGCATGCGCGGCGGCTTGCCGAGCAGCACTTCCAGCGGCATGTCCACCGGGGTGTTGCCGAAATGGCGGTCGGTGACGGTCAGGTGCGGCGCTTCGGTGGCCTCGCCGACGACCGCGAACGGGCAGCGCTCGCGCTCGCAGATGGCCTGGAAGCGCTCGAAATCGGCGGCGCTGACGGCCAGCACGTAACGCTCCTGGGACTCGTTGCTCCAGATCTCGTGCGGCGCCATGCCCGGCTCGTCGTTGGGCACGTTGCGCAGTTCGAAGCGGCCACCGCGGCCGCCGTCGTTGACCAGTTCCGGGAAGGCGTTGGAAATACCACCGGCGCCGACGTCATGGATGAAGGCGATCGGGTTGGCGTCGCCCAGTTGCCAGCAACGGTCGATGACCTCCTGGCAGCGGCGCTCCATCTCCGGGTTCTCGCGCTGCACCGAGGCGAAATCCAGGTCCGCCGAGCTGGCGCCCGTGGCGACCGAGGAAGCGGCGCCGCCACCCAGGCCGATCAGCATGGCCGGGCCGCCGAGCACGATCAGCTTGGCGCCGACGGTGATCTCGGCCTTCTGCACGTGGTCTTCGCGGATGTTGCCCATGCCGCCGGCGAGCATGATCGGCTTGTGGTAGCCGCGCACTTCGTCGCCGTGCGGCGTGGCGATCGATTGCTCGAAGGTACGGAAGTAACCGGTCAGCGCCGGACGGCCGAACTCGTTGTTGAACGCGGCGCCGCCCAGCGGGCCTTCGATCATGATGTCCAGCGGCGTGACGATGCGCTCCGGCTTGCCGTAGGGCACCTCCCAGGGCTGCTCGAAACCGGGGATGTTCAGGTTGGAGACGGTGAAGCCGGTCAGGCCGGCCTTCGGCTTGGCGCCGCGACCGGTGGCGCCCTCGTCGCGAATCTCGCCGCCGGAGCCGGTGGACGCACCGGAGAACGGCGAAATGGCGGTCGGGTGGTTGTGGGTTTCCACCTTCATCAGGATGTGCACCGGCTCCTGCACCGCGCCGTACTGGCGGGTTTCAGGATTGGGGAAGAAGCGCCCGGCGGTGTGGCCGACGATCACCGAGGCGTTGTCCTTGTAGGCCGACAGCACGTTCTCGCTGTGCATCTGGTAGGTGTTCTTGATCATGCCGAACAGCGACTTTTCCTGGCTCTCGCCATCGATGTCCCAGCTGGCATTGAAGATCTTGTGGCGGCAGTGCTCGGAGTTGGCCTGGGCGAACATCATCAGTTCGATGTCGTGCGGGTTGCGCGCAAGGCCCTGGAACGCATTGACCAGGTAATCGATCTCGTCCTCGGCCAGGGCCAGGCCCAGCTCGACGTTGGCCTTCTCCAGCGCCGCGCGGCCGCCGCCGAGGATGTCCACCACGGTGAGCGGTTTGGGCTGCGCGTGGCTGAACAGGTTGCTGGCGTCTTCCATGCGGCCCAGCACCATCTGGGTCATGCGGTCGTGCAGCAGCGCGGCGACCTGCTCGATCTCCGCCTCGCCAAGCTCGCCGGCGACGTAGTAGGCGATGCCGCGCTCCAGGCGCTCGATCTTCGCCAGGCCACAGTTGCGGGCGATGTCGCTGGCCTTGCTCGACCAGGGCGAGATGGTGCCGAAGCGTGGTACGCAGAGGAACAGCCGCCCGCTGGGCTCCTGCACCGGCACGCTCGGCCCGTACTTGAGCAGGCGCGCCAGGACCTGCTCCTCGTGCGCGGTCAATGCGCCGGCAACGTCGGCAAAATGCGCGAATTCGGCATACAGCCCGGTCACGGCGGGGACCCTGGAGGTCAGTTGCTCGAGCAATTTGCCGTGGCGAAAGGCAGAAAGGGCGGGAGCGCCGCGCAGAATCAACATCGTCGGGACAGCCTCGGAAGGGGGAGCTTTGGGAGGCGCGCATTCTACCCTATACCGGCCGCATGAGGCCAAAGCCGGCGCTCGCAAAGCCGCCGGCGATCGGCACTTGCGCCTAGCAGAGCGCCTCCCGCCTGTCCAGATATGGCGACGCTACGCCATTGCGTATACTGCGCCGATGTTTTCATTCATGGCGTTGCGCACACGCTGTCTCATCGGGCTCCTGGCGGCGGGCATCGTCCTGTCGTTGGCGGGCTGCAGCGACGATGACGCGCCTGCTCCCAGGCCGTCGGCACTCGAACGTATAAAGGATGAAGGCGTGCTGCGGGTGGTCACCCGCAACAGCCCGGCCACCTACTTCGAAGACCGCAACGGCGAGACCGGCTTCGAGTACGAGCTGGTCAAGCGCTTCGCCGAGGACCTCGGCGTCGAGCTGCAGATCGAAACCGCCGACAACCTCGACGACCTGTTCATCCGCCTGAACAACCCCGCCGGCCCCGAGCTGGCCGCCGCCGGCCTGGTCGCCACCGAGGGCCGTCAGGGCCAGGCCAGTTTTTCCGTGCCGTACCTCGCCGTCACCCCGCAGGTCATCTATCGCAACGGCCAGCAGCGCCCTACCCGTCCCGAAGACCTGATCGGCAAACGGATTCTGGTGCTCAAGGGAAGCAGCCACGCCGAGCAGCTCGGCGAGCTGAAGCTGCAGTATCCGGAGCTGAACTACGAGGTGTCCGACGCGGTGGAGGTGGTCGACCTGCTGTGGATGGTCGACGAGGGGCAGATCGACCTGACCCTGGTCGATTCCAACGAGCTGGCGATGAACCAGGTGTACTTCTCCAACGTGCGCGTGGCGTTCGACCTCGGCGATGCGCGCAGCCTGGCCTGGGCGGTGGCCGGCGGCGGCGACCGCAGCCTGCTCGACGAGGTGGACCAGTTCATTGGCCGGGTCGAGAAGAACGGCACCCTGCAACGCCTGAAGGAGCGCTACTACGGCCACGTCGACGTGCTCGGCTACGTCGGCGCCTACACCTTCGCCACGCACCTGCAGCAACGCCTGCCGCGCTACGAGCAGCATTTCCGCAAGGCGGCGCAGACGGAGAAGGTCGACTGGCGGCTGCTGGCGGCGATCGGTTACCAGGAGTCGCTGTGGCAACCCGATGCCACCTCCAAGACCGGCGTGCGCGGGCTGATGATGCTGACGCTCGGCACCGCCCAGGCGATGGGCGTGGCCAACCGCCTCGACCCGCGGCAGAGCATCATCGGCGGTAGCAAGTATTTCGCGCAGATCCACGAAGGCCTCGCCGACGACCTTACCGAACCCGACCGCACCTGGTTCGCGCTCGCCGCCTACAACGTCGGCATCGCCCACCTGTCCGACGCGCGCAAGCTCGCCGAGGCCGAGGGGCTGGACCCGAACAAGTGGCTGGACGTGAAGAAGATGCTGCCGCGCCTGGCGCAGAAACAGTGGTACAGCAAGACCCGCTACGGCTACGCCCGCGGCGGCGAGGCGGTGCAGTTCGTCGCCAACATCCGCCGCTACTACGACATCCTCACCTGGGTGACCCAGCCGCAGATGGAGTCCAACCAGATCGTCGAGAGCGGCCTGCACGTACCCGGCGTCGCCAAGGACGAGGTCCTCGACCGGCAGACGCCGCCGCTGTAGGTCCGGCGCCGCACGCACCTCTACCCGCCGAAGCGCAGCAAACTCAGTCCCGGCGCGCCTTGAAGAAGGCCTTGAGCACCGCACCGCATTCCTCCGCCAGCACGCCGCCCTCCACCAGCACGCGGTGGTTGAGGAAGTCCTGGGCGAAGAACTGACCACGGCTCAGCGCGACGCCGGCGCGCGGCTCGGCAGCGCCGAACACCACGCGCTGGATGCGGGCGTGCACGATCAACCCGGCGCACATGCTGCACGGCTCCAGCGTCACATACAGCGTGCTGCCCGGCAGCCGGTAGTTCTGCACGGCCTCGGCGGCGGCGCGGATGGCCACCATCTCGGCGTGGGCGCTGGGGTCGTGACGGGAAATCGGGCAGTTGAAACCGCTGCCGATCACCTCGCCGTCCCGCACCAGCAACGCGCCCACTGGCACCTCGCCGAGGGCCGCGCCCTGTGCGGCGAGCGCCAGGGCCTCGGCCATGAAGCGCTGGTCCTGGCTGCGGTCGACGATGATCGGGTTCTTCATGGGCGGCTCACACCACGGCGATGGCGGCCATCAGGCCGGTTTCCATGTGATCGATGACATGGCAGTGGAACATCCAGGTCCCCGGATTATCGGCCACCAGCGCCACGCGCGCCGTCTCGTTCTTGCCCAGCAGGTAGGTGTCGGTGAAGTACGGGATGATCTTGCGCCGGTTCGACGAGATCACCTTGAAGGCCATGCCGTGCAGATGGATCGGGTGCTGGTACTGGGCCATGTTGCGCAGCTCGAAGATGTAGTGCCCGTCCTTCTTCAGCGTGGCGATCGGCCGATCGGTGCAGGTCTTGTCGCTGATGTCCCAGGCCTGGCCGTTGATCTGCCAGTACTTCGCCGGGCCCTTGTCGTTGGGCTTGGCCAGCGTCGCCGACCATTCGAAGTTGAAGCCGATAGTCTCGGCCTTTTCCAGGTCCGGCTCCGGAACCGGGTTGGCCGGCAGCGCCGCGGGCCATTCGCCAGCCGGCTGCTCGCTGGCCAACCCCTTGAAGGTGGCCAGGCGCAGCGGGCCGTTGCGCAGCGGCAACTCGACGCCGGCCTCCGGCACCTTCAGCGCCAGGTCGATACGCATGCCAGGCCCGAGCCAGTACTCCTTTCCCAGCGGGCGCGGCTGTACCGGATGACCGTCGAGGGCGTAGATGCGCACGTCGGCCTCCGGCATGTTCAGCCGGTAGGTGACGGTATTGTCGAGGTTCAGCAGGCGCAGGCGCACTACCTGGCCAGACGGCAGTTCGAGGGTCGGCGCCGGCTTGCCGTTGATCGTCGTCAGGCGCCCGCGGGTGCCCTCCCGGGCCGCCTCGCGCGGCACGCTGAAGGCGGTGAACGCGCCCTCCTCGTCGATGTGCCAGGTTTTCAGCACCAGGGTGTGGTCGTGCTGGAAACCGCTTGGTTCGCGCTCCTCGACGATCAGCGGGCCGACCAAACCGCGGCCGAGCTGCTCGCTGCTGCTGGTGTGCGGGTGATACCAGTAGCTGCCGGCGTCCTTGACCAGGAAGCGGTAGTCGAAATACTCGCCCTTCTTCACCGGCAGCTGCGACAGGTAGGGCACGCCGTCCATCTCCAGCGGCAGGCGGATGCCGTGCCAGTGGACGGTGGTGTCCTGCTCCAGGTGGTTGATGAAACGCACCCGCAGCCAGTCGCCCTGGCGCACGCGCAGCTCCATGCCCGGCGCCTGGCCGTTGTAGCCCCAGGCTGGCGTGGTATGCCCGGCGACCAGCTCCAGGTCGACCGGCGCGGCGATCAGCTCGTAATCGTGGGTGTCGGCGAACATCGGCTTGCCCAGCCAGTAGCGCACGCCACCGGCGCCGAGACCGACCACACCAAGGCCGACGAGGCCGCCAAGAATCTGTCTACGGGTGAAGGACATGTTCGAAACTCCAGTCAGAAGGACTTCGCTGACACACCGGGCATGCAGCAGTCGCAGGAGCGATTGCCGTGGCCGCCACTCTGACGGAGGCGCGGATACAGGCGACCTGCCGCGGCGTCCGGGCAGGCTTCGCAGGCCGGCGCCAGGTGGCGAACGGCGGAAAAACGGGGATTGGCAGCGAACGCCGACTCAACGCGCATCGCCGCTCCGCCCACGATAGGCGCGGGTGGTCATCAGGTAGACCGGCAGGCCCGAGCAGAGCACGATCAGCGCCGCGTAAGGCGCCGCCGCCGCGTACTCGAGGTTGCCGGTGTGCGACCAGACGGCCGTCGCCAGCGTGTCCAGCCCGGTGGGGCCGAGCACCAGCGTGGCGGTCAGCTCCTTCATGGTATCGAGGAAGACCAGCACGAAGCCGGCGGCGATGGCCGGGAAGATGATCGGCAGGGTCACCTTGAGGAAGGCCAGCAATTGCGTGTAGCCGAGCGTACGCGCGGCCTCTTCCAGCTGCGGCGAGGCTTTCTCCAGCGCCACCCGGATCGGCGACTGCGCCATCGGCATGAACAGCAGCGCGTAGGCGATCAGCAGCAGGCTGGTGGTCTGGTACAGCGCCGGCAGATAGCGCAGCGAGAAGAACACCAGCGACAGCGCGATGACCAGGCCGGGCAGCGCGTGCAGCAGCACCGGCAGGCGCTCGCCGAGCGTCGCCAGGCGGCCGCGATAACGCACCACCAGCAGGCCGATCGGCACCGCCAGCAGCACGCTGATCAGCGCGCCACCGAAGGCCAGCGAGAGCGACGAGCCGAGCGTTTCGAGAATCTTCATCAGCGGGAAACTGGCCGAGCTGCCCTCGACGATCCAGAAGCCCAGCATCACCAGCGGCGTGCCACAACCGATCACCACCAACCCCAGCATCATCGCCTGCACCGGCAGGCCCCAGCGGCCCAGGCGCACCGGCGCCGAGCGCCGCGCTACGCCCTGCCCGGTCCGCGCATAGCCGCGACCGCGCAGGCGAAACTCCAGCCACAGCAGCACCATGCACAACGCCAGCAGCAACGCCGAGAGCATCGCCGCGTTGGTGTTGCTGAACTCCAGCTCGAACTGCTGGTAGATCGCCGTGGTGAAGGTCTGGTAGCGCATGATCGACGGCGCGCCGAACTCCACCAGCATGTGCAGCGCCACCAGCAGGCTGGTGCCGAACAGGGTCGGCCGCAGCAGTGGCAGGGTCACTCTCCAGAACACCTGGGCGCGGCTGTAGCCGAGCATCCGCGCCGATTCTTCCAGCGCCGGATCGAGGCTGCGCAGGGTCGCCGCCACCGGCAGGTAGATCAGCGGGTACTTCGACAGGATCATCACCAGGACGGTGCCGCCCAGGCCCTCGAACATCGGGCTGATGGAAATCCAGGTGAAACCGCTGACAAACGCGGGGATGGCGAACGGCAGGCACAGCAGCACGTTCCACTGGCGGCTGCCGCGCAGGTCGCTGCGCTCGATGCACCAGGCCAGCAGCAAACCGAGCAGCGCACAGCCGACGGTCACCAGCACCATCAGTTTCAGGGTGTTGGCCAAAAGGCCGAAGACGAAGGGTCGCCAGAGCAGTTGCCAGGCGGCGTGCCAGCCGGACTCCCAGCTCTTCACCGCGACATAGAAAAGCGGCAGTGCCGCGACCAGCACCAGCAACAGCACCGGCACCTGCAGCCAGAACGGCGGCGCCCGATGACGCGACACCGCGCGGACGCTCACGGGAGTCGCCAGGCCATCCGCCGCTTCGACCTGCATGTTCAGTTCAGCCCGACTTCGCGTTCGAGTTCGAGGGCGTCCTCGGCCAGGCCGATGTCGGACGCGGTCAGTTTCGGCGGACGCAGTTCGCTATACGGCTTGAGCAGCGGATCGGCCGGCACGTTGCTGTTCATCGGGTACTCGGCCGACTTGCTGAGGATGGCCTTCTGGCCCTCCTCGCTGACCATGAATTCGAGGAACTGCTGGGCCTCCTTCGGATGCTTGCTGGCTTTCACCACGGCCGCGCCGGACACGCTGACCAGCCCGCCCGCATCGCCGTTGTCGAAGTAGTAGAGCTTGGTGTTGAGCTCGCCCTTTTCCTTCTTCAGCGCCGCCCAGTAGTAACTGTTGATCAGCGCCGCGGAGATTTCGCCGTTCTCCACCGCCTTCATCGCCACCACGTTGTTGGTGTAGGTGGCGCCGAACGCCTTGAGGCCGGTCAACCAGTCCTCGGCGGCTTCGCGGCCGTTGAGCTTGATGATCGCCGCGACCTGACCGAGAAACTCGCCGCTGCTCGGCACGAAGCCGATCTTGCCGCTCCACTCCGGGCCGGCGACGTCCAGCACGCTGGCGGGCAGGTCCTGCTCGCTGATTTCCTTGGGGTTGTAAGCCATGACGCGGACGCGGGCGGTGATGCCCAGCCAGTTGCCATTCTTGTCGGAGAATTGCGGGTCGATCTGCGCCAGAGTGGCGTCGTCGACTTTCGCCAGCAGCCCCTGATTGGCCAGCTTGATCAGCGGCGGCGCTTCCTCGGTGTAGATGAGGTCGGCGGGCGAGCGGGAACCCTCTTCCGCGATCTGGTTGGCCAGCTGGCCACCGCCACCCTTGCGAATCTGAACCTTGATTCCGGTCTTCTTCTCGAAGGCCTCGGCGACGGCGACGCCGGTCGCTTCGTGCTGGCCGTTATAGAGCGTCAGCGTGACCGGATCGTCGGCCCAGGCGCCCGTCGCGGCCGACAGGCCGATGCTCAGGACGCTTGCGCTGCAAAGCCGTGTCAGTGCCGTGGAAAACCGTACCGTCATCTAGCCGTTCCTCTCGTCGTCGAAGATTCGCGGCAGAATTATACGGGCATGCCACTGGCAACTGCACTTGATTCGCAACAAGAGTTACGGTTTTTTTGTCCATTGCGCGCGGCCGCAGGCAGGGCTTCAGCTGCGCCAAATGCGCGGCCTGCAGCGGTCGGCAGGAGGTCTGGCCGCTCGGGCTCGGGGCGCCGGTCCTATTGGCAGACGCCCCGCTGCGCGCCGATGCCGCATGGCGGGCTACGCAACCGCCCCCGCACCTAGGGTGCTGCAGCTGTGGAGCGTTCGGCGCCGTAGGTCTTGCTCAGGTAATCCACCATGGCGGCGGTGTCCTGTTCGGGAAAGGGGGCCCCGAAGACCTTGCTCATCTTGCCGACAGTGGCCTCCCAGTAGCTACGTGGCAACGTCCGCGGCTGCGTCAGAACGTACTGCGCCGAATGACAGATCAGGCAGTTCTGTTGCACCAGTTGATAGCCCGGCAAATCGCTGGCCACGTACACGGCGGTTTCCGCCGGCAGTTCGACCTGTAACGCGGTAGCGGTCAGCGGCATACAGGCGGATACGAATGCCAGCGCGACGAGGAATCGTGAACTCATGGCGGTACTCCTCATGCGGCCACCACCCGGGTGGTTTCCACCACGTTGCGCAGGTAGCCGGCGGGGTTCCACTGCGCTTCCAGCGGCTGCTGCTGGCCGATCCGATTGAGCGCACGCACTTTCAGCGCATAGTCGCCCCGCTTGGGTGGGGTGAAGTCCGCCGTCCATTCGCGGAACGAATAGCGACCGAGGTCCTTGCCCAACCGGGCTTTCTGCCAGGACGCGCCGTCGTCGGCGGAAAACGCCACCTCGGTAATGCCATAGCCGCCGTCGAAGGCGATGCCACGAACCTGGGTCGCGCGTCCGACCGGCACCTTCTCACCGTCCTGAAGGCTGGTGATGAAGGAGCGGATGGAGAAGCGATTGATCGGAATGGTCTTTTCCGGCGCGGTGCCGGGCGGCACGCAACCGCAGGCATTGTCGGGAATACGATAGGCCTTGCTCATCCAGAAGCCATCGAACTCCCCGTCGATCACCTCGATGTTGTCGAGGTGCTTCACCCAGTAGGTGCCGTAATAGCCGGGGACCACCAGGCGCAGCGGGTATCCGTTGAGGAGTGGCAAATCTTCCCCGTTCATTGCCCAGGCGAGCATCACCTCGCCGTCCCGCGCATGGTCCAGGTCCAGCGCCTTGACGAAGTCCGGCCCGTTGCCCAGCGGCGGTTTATCCATGCCATTGAACGTCACCTGCCGCGCGCCGGCCTGTACGCCCGCCTTGTCCAGTAGTGCCTTGAGCGGCACGCCGGTCCAGCGCGCGTTGCCCATCGCGCCGTTGGACAGCTGGCCGCCATTCACCCGTGGCTGGAAGTGCCCGCGGCTGTTGCCCGAGCACTGGTTCACCGCCACCACCTCGAGCGGATCGGCCAGTTTCTTTATCTCGTCGAGGGACAGCTCCAGCGGCGCGTCGACCTTGCCGCCGACCTTCAGCCGGTAGGCCTGCGGGTCGATGGAGGTCGGCAGCGCCGCCCAGTGGTAGCGCACGAAGAAGGCGTCGTTGGGTGTGATCAGCCCCTGGTTGAATACCGAGAACGGTGTTTCCAGCTGCGGCGGCCGGCTGGTCAGCACAATCATCGGACGTTTCTGCGGAAAGCTGAGCAGATCGCGTTCGCCGTTATCGAACGGCAGCGTCACCTTGGCGTCGGCGGCCAGCGCAGACAATGCCGGGGCTCCGGCCAGCGCGCTGGCGCCCGCCACTCCGAGGGCTCTCAGCAGGCGTCGACGCGAGGCGTCCGGGGCCGGTGCGGCCTGGTCATGTTCCATCTGTTTCTCCTTGTCAGGGTTATCGGAAAACGCCCGGCGCCGGCACGGCGCACCGACGCCGGGCGAGGCTCAGGCGGGCGCCTGCTGCGGTTCGTCGGCCATCGGTCGCGGATCGATCCCCAGCGACACCATGGCGCCGATGAACAGCAGCGTGACGGACACCGCGAACGGAATCGTCCAGCTGCTGGTGAGGTCGAGCATGAAACCGAAGAGCATCGGCGAGAGGATTCCGGCGATGCCGAAGCCGGTGTTCATCAGCCCGCCGCCGACACCCGAGTGACGCGGCGCGATGTCCATCGGGATGGCCCAGAGCACGGCGTTGGTCAGTTCCAGGAAGAAGAACGACAGCGACAGGCAGATCGCCGCGACCCACAGGTCGTGGATGAACAGCACCGGCATGATGAACACCAGCGAGCCGAGCAAGCCGACCACCAGATTGGTGCGGCGAGCGAGCTTGAGGCTGTTGGTGCGGCGCAGAAGGCTGTCGGAGAGCATGCCGCCGAGGGTGTCGCCGACCACTCCGGCGCACAGCACCAGGGTGGTGAACAGCGCGAAGTTCTTCAGGTCCAGCCCGTAGCTCTTTTCGAAGAACGACGGAATCCAGGTGAGGAACACCCACAGCGACCAGCCGTAGCAGAAGTCGACGAAGGTCACCGGCAGGATGCGTTTGAGCAGCATCCGCCAGGGCACGCGCTTGTGCTCGTGCTTCCACTGCTCACGCGGCAGTTCATCCAGCTCGGCCTGGGTCATCTTGGGGTGGTCCGAGGGCGAATCGCGGAATTCGCGGTTCCAGAAGAACACCCAGATCAGGCTGATGGCGCCGAACAGCCAAAAGCTCAGGCGCCAGTCGTAGAGCGCGATGCAGCCGGCGACCAGCAGCGGTGTGACGGCGTTGCCCAGGCGCGACGCGGCGTGGGTGATGCCCTGGGCGAAGCCGCGACGATCCGGTGGCATCCATTTCGCCATGGCGTGGGTGGCGGTCGGGAAGGTCGCGCCCTCGCCGAAGCCCAGCGCCAGGCGCGCGGCGAACAGTGAGGCGAGGCCGATCGAGAAGCCGGTGGCGGCGGTGGCGATCGCCCAGATGATGCCGACGACGGTGAGCACCTTGCGCGGTCCAAAACGATCGCCGAGCAGGCCGCCGAATATCTGGAAGAACGCATAGGGGATGGCAAAGGCCGAGAGCACCATGCCCAGTTCGCTGTTGGAAAGCCCGAGGTCCTGCTTGATGAACGGCGCCGCGGTGGCGATGTTCACCCGGTCGACGTAGGTAATGAAATACATCGCGCAGAGCAGCAGCAGGACCCTCCCGCGCACGCGACCGCGAAAGCCGTCGAGCCCGGTGTGGGTAGCAGGATTCTTCACGCGCGGCCCTACGGCCGCCGAGGTAGGTGTGGTGTTCATTGTTGTTGTCACCTGTGAGTGCCGAGAGGAAAAGCCGGGAACACCCGACGCGCGCAGGCGCCGGGTTACAACTCAAGGCTGGTGCGAGGTACTGTCCTGCAGCGGTGGCGGCAGCAGCGCGTGGCTGGACGCGCTGATCAGTGCCGCGGCGAACGTCGTCCAGAACAGGCACAGGCGGCGGGGCAACGGCGTTCGTTGCGCAAAGCAAACGGCAGGGCGTGGCGTAACGGTGAGGCGGTTGTTTTCAGCGGGCATCGGTATTCTCCTGCGCGGGAACCGCATGGGCGGTCCCGCCTGTCTTGTTATTGATCTTCAGGCCGATCGGGGCGAGGGATTCCCCGGTTGCTGACTCCGTTCAACGATCTCCTTGCAGACGTTGGTTCATGCGCTGGCCAGGGCCTGCCGCAGCGCGTCGGCGATCTGGCCGGGGGTATCGACCACCTGCGCGCCGCCGGCTTCCAGGCGTTCACGCTTGGAGCGGTAGCTGCCCTGGTTGCCCATCACGATGGCGCCGGCGTGCCCCATCTTCTTGCCCGGTGGCGAGGCGCGGCCGGCGATGAAGGAGACCACCGGCTTGCCGACCTCGCGCAGCGCGTCGGCAGCCTCCTCCTCCATCGCACCGCCGATCTCGCCGACGATGACGATGGCCCGCGTGCCCTCGTCGGCCTGCAGCGCGCGCAGCGCCTCGACGGTGGTCGTGCCAAGCATCGGGTCCCCGCCGATGCCGAGAAACGCGGACTGGCCGAAACCGGCATTCACCAGGTTCAGGCAGATCAGCGTGCCAAGGCTGCCGGAGCGCGAGATCACGCCGATGTCGCCGGGCATGAATACGCGCCGATTGAAGGCCGGCATGATCCCGGCGAACGCCTCGCCGGGCGTGACGATGCCCGCGGTGTTCGGCCCGACGATGCGTGTGCCGTGGTGACGCGCGGCGGCATGGATGCGCATCACGTCCTGCGAGGGAATGTGCTCGGTGAGCACCACCAGTTGGCGAACCCCGGCCTCGATGGCATCGATGGCGGCGTCCCTGGCCGACACCGGGGGAATGAACATCACCGACATGTCGATGCCACCCAGTTCATCGGCGGCCTCCCTCGCCGACGCGAACACAGGTACGTCGCAGCAGGTCTCGCCGGCCTGCTTGGGATTGACCCCGCCGACGATACGGGTGCCGTACTCCTGCATCTTGGCGCTCCAGAAACGGCCCTGGCGGCCCGTGATTCCCTGGATCAGAACGCTGTGCTGTTTTCTCAGAATCATCGGGCAGCCTCCACCGCGGCCTGCACCGCGTCTTCCATCCGGTCATAGGGCTCGATACCCAGGTGCTGCTGAAGGATCGCCACCGCTTCCTCCTCGCCAGTGCCGTGGATCGAGAAGAACACCGGCACCGTCGGCCGCAGCGTCGCCCAGGCGTCCACCACGCCCTGGGTCATCACGTCGGTGCGCGCGAAGGCCCCGCAGAAGTTCACCACCAGGCTCTTCACCTTCGGATTGGCCAGCACCAGCTCCAGGGCCGGCGTCGCCTTGGTGTAGGCGTCGCCGCCGATTTCCAGGAAGTTCGCCGCACGGCCTCCGCAGTGGGCGATCACGTCCATGGTGGTCATGGTCAACCCGGCACCGTTGGCCAGCAGGCCGACTTCGCCGTCCGGTTCGATGTACTTGAACCCCAGTTCGGCGCCACGCGCCTCCAGTTCGCTGCGCGGCTCCGGCGTGCCCTGCGCCAGTTGCTCGGCCTGGCGAAAGCCGGCCGAATCGTCGATACGGAACTTGCAGTCCAGCGCCACCAGGGAACCATCGGCCAGTACCGCCAGCGGGTTGATTTCAACCAGCTCGGCATCGCGCTGCAGATAGACCTCGTAGAGGCGCACCAGCAGCTCCGCGACCGCGTCGCGCTGCGCACCGAGGTCGACCGCCGCCAGAGCGGCGCCGACCTGGCGGGCATCCAGCCCCTTCTCGATATCCACGGCGATCCGGCAGATCGCCTCCGGCCGGCTTTGCGCCAGTTCCTCGATGTCCATCCCGCCCTCGGCGGAGAACAGGACCAGCGGCTGGCGCGCGGCGGTGTCGTTCATCACCGCGGCATAGAACTCGCGGCTGATCGCCGCCTTCTGCTCGACCAGCACGCTGGGAACCCTGTACCCACCGATGCTCATGCCGAGTATCTGTCCGGCGGCGCTGCGCGCCTCGCGTGTCGATCAGCAACGCCAACGGCGGCAAGCTGCTCACCGTTTCCACCCAGGGCGCGGTGACCGGCGTCTCCGGCGACGGCGACATCAGCCTCGACACCGACGGCTCGCTGGTACTGGCCAACGCGATCAGCGACACCGGCCTGAGCCACACCGTCAGCCTGACCGCCGGCGGCAGCATCCGCGGCACTCAGGCGGCCGGTCTGCTGGACGTTTCCGCCCATGGCCTGCAGGCCATCGCCGGCAACGGCATCGGCCAGTCCGGCGATGCGCTGCAGGTGAAGCTGGAAAGCCTCTACGCCAACGGCGGCACGGGTGGCATCTACGTCAACAACCAGGGCACCCAGACCCTGGAGCTGACGCCCACCTACGCCTCGCTGTTCCGCAGCATGAACGTGGTGTCCTACCCGGCGCTCAAGGCCACCGGCGGCGCCATCCAGGTGACCACCGCGGGCGATCTGCAGGTGAACGGCGGCGTCAGCCACACCGGCACCGGCGATGTGACCCTGAACGCGGCGGGCGACATCCAGCAGAGCGCAGCGATCAGCACCAACAATGGCGCGATCACGCTGAATGCCAACGGTGACGTAGAGCAGGATGCGGCGATCAACACCACCAAGGGCAACATCGTCATCAAGTCCGGCGGCGACGTACACCAGGCCGCGGCGATCGCCAGCGGTGCCGGTAGCGTGGCGATCAACGCCGGCGGCGACATCGATCAGGACAGCACCATCAGCACCAAGGGCCGCGGCGCCATCGCCCTGGTCAGCGGCGGCTCCATCGACATGGGCAACCTGGCGAAAACCACCTCGGACAGCGGCAACATCAGCTACTCCGCGAAGGATCGCCTGAGCATCGGCCAGATCGAAACCAGCTCCGCACGCAGCGGTGGCACGGTGACCTTCATCGCGCCGCAGATCCTCGATGCCATGCCCGGCGTGGGCAACGTCAAGGGCTGGGTGGTGGACGTCAAATCGCCGAGCACCAGCTCGGGTCTGATCAAGGACCTGGTGGGTGATCTCGGAGGTGCGGCGCAGGTCAACCAGGACGATCGACTGATCGGCGGCAACCTCACCGAGGACACCCGTCGGGCGATGGACAACCTGGTGCACACCGCGCTGCAGCCACGCAACCCGATGAGCACCCTGCTCGTCGCCGGCCCGCTGAATGCAGGCGACATCCAGCCCGCCACCGGCTTCGAAGAGGACGGTAACGGCAACCTGGTGTTCGAAGCGAAGTAACCAGTACTGCAGGACCAGAGGCCGCCGGGGCAACCCGGCGGCCTTTTTCATGGGCGAAGGAATCTCGCCGCAAACGCCCACGCGCATCCGCCGCGCGCCCTTCTCGTGCAGGAGGCTCGGCGCCGGATCGCTGGATACGCACCGCCGTGCGCCTCGAACCCCGCTTCTGCACCGCTCAAAAAGCGCCCTGTTTCGCGTACCCTGTCCACTGCGCCCAGGCATGCAGAGCACGGGCGTGCGGCCGCTGGGCGTGCCCCGCCGGCACTTATCCGATTGGAAAGGAGTCCGATGATGACCACACTCGCCTGGCTGTCCTGGCATGCGCTGACCGCGACGTTCTGGCTATGGATTCTCTGCTGGGGCGGTGCTCGTGTCGTCGAAGGCTGGACATCGTTCTGGCTGATCCACTGGATGGCGCCGAGCTGGAACGCCGAGCAGATCAGGCTCTATGCGCTGTGCATCCTGGTGTTCCAGGCCATATGGTTTCTCATCGGCCTGTTCAAGCCGGAACTGCGCCTATTCATTTGAGCCCCGGCGCCAGGCGACAGGCGCGACGAATACGCCTCCACCGGCGGCCACAACGCCGCCCTCACCGATCAGGAGATCCGCATGGAGTACCACAAGCTCGGCCGCACCGGCCTCGACGTATCGCGGCTGTGCCTCGGCTGCATGACCTACGGCGTGCCCGACCGCGGCAGCCACCCCTGGACCCTCGACGAGGCGCAGAGCCGGCCGCTGATCCGCCAGGCCGTGGAGGCCGGGATCAACTTCTTCGACACCGCCAACATCTACTCGGACGGCACCTCGGAGGAGATCGTCGGCCGCGCGCTGAAGGAATTCACCCGCCGCGAAGAAGTGGTGATCGCCACCAAGGTCAACGGCCGCATGCACGCCGGGCCGAATGGCGCCGGGCTGAGCCGCAAGGCGATCATGCAGGAGATCGATAACTCGCTGCGCCGCCTGGGCACCGACTACGTCGACCTCTACCAGATCCACCGCTTCGACTATCAGGTGCCGATCGAGGAAACCCTGGAGGCGCTGCACGACGTGGTGAAGGCCGGCAAGGCCCGCTACATCGGGGCTTCGTCGATGTACGCCTGGCAGTTCGCCTCGATGCTGCACGTCGCCCGCGCCAATGGCTGGACCCGTTTCGCCACCATGCAGAATTACCTCAACCTGCTCTACCGCGAGGAAGAGCGCGAGATGCTGCCGCTGTGCCGGGCCGAGGGCATCGGTGTGATCCCGTGGAGCCCGATGGCGCGTGGCCGCCTCACGCGGCCATGGAACGAGACCAGCGAGCGCGCGGAAAGCGACCAGTTCGGCAAGTCGCTCTACGCCCATACCGCCGAGGCCGACCGCAAGGTGATCGAGGCGGTGGCGGCGGTCGCCGCGGCGCGCGGCGTCCCCCCTGCGCAGGTGGCGCTGGCCTGGGTACTGGCAAAGCCCGGCGTCAGCGCCCCGATCATCGGCGCCTCGAAACCCCAGCACCTCCCCGATGCCCTGGCCGCCCTGCAACTGACGCTGAGCGAAGAAGAAATCGCCCAGCTCGAGGCGCCCTACGTGCCGCACACCGTGGTCGGTTTCTCCTGATCGGCGAATCGGTCCGCTGCCGGGACCGTGCGACACCCGGCAGCGTCGACGAATAACCCTCACCGCTGAAGCCTTCGCCTGGTCGGGCGCCTTGAATCAGGGCGCCACGCCCGCGGGTCGCGAGGCTTCGCCCGCCAGCCAGTCGACGAAGCCCGCGTACAGCTGCGCAGGATCGGCCTGGCGCGGGTAGATCGCCACGTAGCCTGTGCGCGGAACACGGATGTCCGGAAGCGGCATCATCAGGTTGCCGCGGGCGATGTCGATCTCCAGCATCGGCATCGGGCCGATGCCGATCCCCAGCCCATCCTCCAGCGCCTGGCGGGTCACGAAGAAGTGATCGAAGGTCTGCCGTGGCAACCCCGCCAGGTGCTGGAGCCCGGCCGCCTCCAGCCAGTTGTCCCAGTCGCCGGCCCTGGTCTCGCTGGCGAGCAGGTTGTGCCCCTCGATGTCGCCCGGTGCCTGGATCGGTCGCCGGGCGAACAGCGCAGGGCTCATGATCAGCGTGTCGACGTCCTCCAGCAGCGGCACGACGTGGTGTTGCGGCCAGAGGTCGTTCCTCGCGACGCCCCGCCGAATCGCCACGTCGACACCGCCGCGCATGTCCTCGACCACGCATGAAACGGTGGTGACGACGACTTCGACGTCTGGATGCCCGGCGTGGTAGCGGTGCAGCCGGGGGATCAGCCAGCGCATCGCCAGGCTGGTCGGAGCGCTGACCCGGAGTATCCGCCGCACACCTGGCCGGCCGCAGGCACTCGCGGCAACCGCCAGGCGATCGAACGACAGGCCGACCTCCGCGGCGAAGGCGCGGGCCATCGCCGTGGCGACCATGCGGCGGCCTTCCTTGGTGAAGAGCTTTTCGCCCAACCAGCCTTCCAGCGTGGCGATCTGCTGGCTCACCGCGCCATGAGTGACCCCGAGCTGCAGGGCCGCATCGGCGTAGCTGCCCGTGCGGACGGCGGCTTCGAATGCACGCAGCGCATTGAGAGGAGGAAGACGGCGCATCGTTATTCCTTTAGAAAATCTGAAATTTATAGGTAATAAGATATCGATTTTCAATTTTTTCTATCATATTTACCCTGATTGCATGAAGACGTCACTCAATCTCCGTGCAGCATCGACTTCACCTACCGCCACGACGCCCAGGTCCCGCAGCCTGCTGGCCGCGTGCCTGACCCATGCGTTGCATGACGGTTACACGGATGGCCTGTATGCCTTCCTGCCGGTGTGGCAGGCACAGTTCGGTCTCTCCTACGCGGCGCTGGCCATGGTTCGCGCGCTCTACTACGGGACGATGGGCGGATTGCAGATTCCGGCCGACCGCGTGCTGCGCAACTGGTCGCCGCGGGCGACGCTGATTCTCTCGACCCTGCTGGCGTCGGCCGGCCTGCTTCTGATGGCGCTGCCGCTCGGCTTCGCCGGCCTGTGCGTCGGGCTGGTCGTGGCTGGCATCGGGTCGAGCATCCAGCACCCGAGGGGCTCCATGCTGGTCACCGATACCTATGGGGCCGATTCACGACGGCCCCTGGGCATCTACAACTTCTCGGGCGATCTCGGGAAGGCGGTGCTGCCGGCGGTGGTCGCGCTGCTGCTGCCGCTTCTGGCATGGCGGCCGGTGCTGGCGTTGATGGCGGTGCTGGGCGTCGCGCTGGTGATCGCCCTGCTGGCGCTGGCACCCAATACGCGCGTGGTCCGCCATGCGCCCGCGCAGGCCAGGGCCGGGCGCGGCCGTGGTGGCTTCGGCATCCTGACGACGATAGGCGCGCTCGATACCGCCACACGCATGGGCTACCTGCTGTTCCTGCCCTTCCTGATCCATGCCCGCGGCGGCGACTCGCCGACGGTGGGCCTGGCGCTGGCGTTGCTGTTCCTCGGCGGCGCCTTCGGCAAATTCACCTTCAGTTGGCTCGGTGAGCAGGTAGGTGTCACCAGATGCGTGGCGCTGGCCGAGACGGTCACGGCGCTGCTGATCATCGGGACGCTGTTCACCCCACTGATCCCGACGCTCCTCCTGCTGCCGCTGCTGGGGATCGTGCTGAACGGCACCTCGTCGGTCCTCTACGGCACCGTCCCCGAACTGTCCGATGGGGACACCGGGCGTGCGTTTGCCGTCTTCTATACCAGCGTGATCGGTTCCGGCGGCGTCGCACCGATCCTCTACGGCGCCATCGCCGATCACAGCAGCCAGACGGTCGGCCTGCTGGCCACCGCGGCAACCGCCGCCGCTGTCGTACCACTGGTGCTGGTACTGAGCCGTTTCATTCAACAGCCATCGCACGAAGGTGAGTAAATGAACAAGACTTCGGACACTCCCGTCATCCTGATTACCGGCGGAAGCCGTGGCGTAGGTGCGGCGACGGCCCGCCTCGCCGCCGAAAAGGGCTACGACGTCGCCATCAGTTACGCGTCCAACGAGGCCGCCGCCCGGGCCGTGGTGGCCGATGTCGAAGCGGCGGGCCGCCAGGCGCTGGCGGTGCGCGCGGACAGCGCCGACCCCACGCAGGTCACCCAGCTGTTCGAGCGCATCGACCAACGCTTCGGGCGCCTGGACGTGCTGGTGAACAATGCCGGCATCATCGCCAGACAGTCCCGCCTGGAAGACCTCGGATTCGAGCGGATGCAGCGCATCTTCGCGGTCAATGCGATCGGCCCGATGCTCTGCGCGCAGCAGGCCGCCAGGCGCATGTCCCATCGCCACGGCGGACCGGGCGGCGTGGTGATCAACGTTTCATCAGCAGCGGCCAGGCTCGGCAGCCCGAACGAGTATGTCGACTACGCGGCCTCGAAGGGCGCGCTGGAGACCTTCACCATCGGCTTCGCCAAGGAGGTCGCACGGGAGGGAATCCGGGTCAACTGCGTCCGGCCGGGACACATCTACACCGAGATGCATGCCAGCGGCGGCGAACCCGGACGGGTGGATCGCATCAAGGACAGCATCCCGATGGGACGCGGTGGCCAGCCCGAAGAAGTGGCCCGCGCGATCCTCTGGCTGGCAAGCGCAGAAGCCTCCTTCGTGACGGGTACCTTCCTCGACGCCACCGGGGGCAAGTAGGCAGCGACGACGAGCCTTCGTCCCGCCCGCCGGCCGGCGCGCCAGCCTGGGTCAAGCGCCGTTTCGCATCACGCCTTCGACGAACTCGGCGAACGAGCGGGCCTTGGCCGTGGCCAGGCGCCCGGTCGGGAAGACCGCCCACAGGTCGATGTCGGGAAGCGACCAGTTCTCCAGCAGCCGCAGTACCCGGCCATCGGCCAGTTCCGGCGCGAACATCCAGTCCGACGCGATGGCGAGGCCCAGGTCGGCAAGCACCGCGGCGCGGATGCCTTCGGCGGCGCTGAAACGCGCCCGGCCGCGCACCAGCACCGAGACTTCCGCGCCCTCGCGGGTGAAGTTCCACACATTGCCCGACTGGCTGAACAGCACCGTTTCGTGATCGGCGAGGTCGGCGGGAACCCGCGGCACACCGGCACGCGCGAGGTATGCGGTGGTGGCGAACACCGAGCGCGGCGAGGACGCCAGCTTGCGCGCAACGACGGCCGAGTCGGCCAATGCGCCCATCCTCAGCGAGACGTCGATGCCTTCGGCGATCAGGTCGATCGTGCGGTCGTCCAGCACCACGTCCACCTCGAGATCGGGGTGCGCAGCGAGGAAGCGCGGCAAATGCGGGATGACGTGCAGGCGCGCGAAGGTGGGCGCCGCCGAAATGCGCAGCCGCCCGGACAGACCGGTGCCCGCGCCGCGTGCGGCCAGTTCGGCCTCGTCCGCCTCCTGGATGGCGACCCGCGCGCGCTCGTAGAAGCGCACGCCGGCTTCCGTCGGCGTCAGCCCGTGGGTGGAGCGCAGAAGCAGCTTCACGCCCAGCCGTTGTTCCAGTTGCGCGACGGTCTTCGATACCGCCGGCTGCCCGACCTCCAGCACGCGGGCAGCCGCGGAGAAGGAACCGGCCTCCACTACTCGCACGAATGCGGTCATCGCCAGCAAACGGTCCATTTTATTCCTTAATGGAATAGAGGTTATCTCCGCATCATATCTGCCATTCCATTTAGCGGGTATCCACAATCTCGATCACGGTCTTTCAGCACTTCTGCTGAAACAACCTCACCTCGATAAGGAATCCGCCATGCCCCGCTTCGACACTTACCAGAACGCCTATCCCAACGCCCGCCTGACCCGCTCTGCCGAAGGCGTGCTGGAAATCGCCCTGCACACCGACGGCGGCAAACTGGTTTTCAACGGCCACACCCATGAGCAGTTCGTGGACCTGTTCCACGACGTCGGCAGCGATCCCGACAACCGCGTGGTCATTCTCACCGGCACCGGCGATGCCTTCATGGATGCCATCAGCCCCGAAGGCTTCGACTTCTTCACCCCGCGTGGCTACGACAAGATCTTCCGCGAGGGCAAGAAGGTGCTGATGAACCTCCTCGACATCGAGGTGCCGCTGATCGCCGCGCTCAACGGCCCGGTGCTGCTGCATTCGGAGTACGCGCTGCTGGCCGACATCGTGCTGGCCACGCCGGAAACGGTGTTCCAGGACAAGCCGCACTTCGACTTCGGCATCGTCCCCGGCGATGGGGTCAACCTGCTGTGGCCGGAAGTCATCGGCAGCGTGCGCGGCCGCTACTTCATCCTGACCCGCCAGCAACTCGATGCGCAGACCGCCAAGGAATGGGGCGCGGTCAACGAGATCGTGCCCGCCGACCGCCTGCTGGCGCGCGCCCATGAGATCGCCGGAGAACTGGCGAAGCTGCCGCCGCTGACCAGCCGCTACACCCGCATCGCCCTGACCCAGAAGCTGCGCCGGATCGTCGACGAAGGCGCCGGCTACGGCCTGGCGCTGGAAGGCATCAGCGCCGCCGAAGTGGCGCGGTCGATGAATCCGCCCGCCTGATCCTCGTGGCAGGTGGACCGCGGCGCGGACCGCCTGCCGCTCCCCGTCCTTTTCCCGGAGAACGCCCCATGTCACTGCAAGACAGACTCGATGCCTTCAAGGCCGACTTCCAGGCCGGCAAACCGCCCTACAACGTGCCGCCCTCGGTCATCGCCACCATGCAGCGCGCCACCGCCGAACTGATCGCCTCGGGCGCGGCGCAGAACGCCCTGAAGGCGGGCAACCCGGCGCCCTCCTTCACGCTCGACGACCCGGACGGCCATCCTGTGTCGTCTGCCGACCTGCTGCGCGAAGGCCCGTTGGTGGTCACCTTCTACCGCGGCGTCTGGTGCCCCTACTGCAATCTGGAACTGCAGGCGCTGCAAGCCGCGCTGCCGGACATCCGAGCCGCAGGCGCCCGCGTGCTGGCCATCTCGCCGCAGGTGGCCGCCAACAGCCGGAAGTCGGTGCGCCAGAACGCCCTGGAATTCCCGATCCTGTCGGACCCGCACAACGACGTGGCCGCCGCGTTCGGTCTGCGCTTCGAGTTGCAGGATTATCTGGTCGAACTCTACAAGTCGTTGAAGAATGACCTGCCTGCGTTCAACGGAGATCCGAGCTGGACGCTGCCGATGCCGGCGCGCTACGTGATCGCACCGGACGGCACCATCGTCTATGCCGAGGTCAACCCCGACTACACGCGCCGCCCCGATCCGGCGGAAATGCTGCCGGCCATCCGCAAGGCCGCGCTCTGAACCACCCAATGCCGCTCGCCACGGGCGAGCGCGAAGGAGCAATCATGTCCCGTACCTTTCTCATCAGCGGCGCCAGCAAGGGCATCGGCTTGGCGCTCTCGACACGGCTCGCCGCCGCCGGCCACCACGTCGTCGGCCTCGCGCGCAACGCGCCGGCGAGTTTTCCCGGCACCTTCGTCGCCGTCGACCTCGGCGATGACGATGCCACCCGCTCGGCGCTGAACGACATCGCCCAACGGTTCGCGCTGGACGGTGTGGTGAACAACGTCGGCCTGGTCAATGCCGCGGCGCTGGCGGAGGTGACCCTGCCCGCGCTGGATGACGTCATGCGCGTCAACCTGCATTCCGCGCTGCTGGCTACCCAGGTCGCGTTGCCCGGCATGCAGGCGCGCGGCTGGGGCCGCATCGTCAACATCTCCAGCCTGACCGTCCTCGGCATGCCGCAGCGCACGGCTTACGCGGCGGCGAAGGCCGCATTGGTGAGCTTCACCCGCAGCTGGGGACTGGAGCTGGCCGGTACCGGCATCACGGTCAACGCCGTGGCGCCCGGCCCGACCGAAACCGAACTGTTTCGCGCCAACAACCCGCCGGGCAGCGAAGGTGAACGGCGCTACCTCTCGGGTGTACCGATGGGACGCTTCGGCATGCCGGACGAGATCGCCGCGACCATCGCCTTCCTGCTGTCGGACGACGCGGCCTTCATGACCGGACAGACGCTGCACGTCGATGGCGGCGCATCGCTCGGACGCGCCGCGTTCTGATGCAGGGCGACACGGCGTGTGCGTGAAGCATCGCGCAGGAGCACGGTGCCCGGCCGCGACGGCCGGGCGCCGCGAGAAGCCTGAGCGAACAAACGCGGGCAGCCGCAGTGGGCGCGGCCTGTCGCAATCAGCAGACGGTCAGGACGATCTTGCCCTGGATGCCGCCCTCGGCGACGCGCCGGTGCGCGCGTGAGGCATCCGACAGCGGAAAAACACTGTCGATCACGACCTCGACAGTGCGTCGGTCGAGCAGCGTCGCCAACTGCGCCAGTTGCGCGCCGCTCGAGCGCACCTGGGTCGAGGACACCCTGATCCCGCGCCTTGCCGCGGCAGCGTGACCCTCGAAGCCGAGTGGGTTGACCAGGAACAGCGCTCCGCCAGGCCTGATCACCTCCAGGAACCGCTCCATCCGCGGTCCGCCCACCGCGTCGAGCACCAGGTCGGCCTCCCGGACGACTTCTTCCACGACGGTTTCCCGGTAATCGATGAACTGGTCCACGCCGAACTCGCCGAGCTTCGCCGCGTTCCTGGCCGAAGCCACGGCGATCACCCGCGCGCCCTTCATCTTGGCCACTTGCGCCGCCAGATGGCCGACACCCCCGCCCGCACCGTTGACCAGCACCGTCCGGCCCTCAAGCTCGACCGGTGCATGCGGGACGTCCTGGAAGGGATTGGCTGCGTCGTGATCAGGCTCGACCAGGAACTGCCACGCGGTCAGCAGCGACATCGGCGCGGCGGCGGCGTGGATGTGATCCAGCCCGGCCGGCTTGTGGGCCAGGTGTGCGGCCGGCGCGCTGACGTACTCGGCGTAGGCGCCGCTGCCAGTCATCACGCCCTCCGGGAAGCGGAGCATGCCGTAGACCTCGTCTCCGGCCCTGAACCCAGCGACGCCGGCCGAGGTCGCCTCGACCACGCCGGAAATATCGGTGCCAAGGATCAGCGGGAAGTCGGCGTCCGGCCGCCATTCGGGCGGCAGGGCGCGATAACCGTCGCGTAGATACCAGTCTGGAGGATTGAGGCCGACCGCCCGGACACGGACCAGGACCTCGCCCGGCTGTATCTCGGGCCTGGGCGCATCCTCGTAGGTCAGTACTTCAGGCCCGCCGAAGGCATGCAATCGAACCGCTTTCATCGTCTCGCTCATGGCGTTCTCCTTTGCGAGCCACTGTAGCGGCACACTCTTGAGTTGATAATCAGGCCGCAAATCGCTTCTATACTTCCGCCATGGAAAGAATGAACCTTGACCGTCTCACCGGGTTGATCGCCTTCGCGCGGGTCGGCGCGCTGGGCAGCTATGCGGCGGCGGCGCGGTCGCTGTCGATTTCCCCCTCGGCTGTCAGCAAGAGCATCCAGCGACTCGAGCAGCGCCTGGGGGTCTCGCTGTTCACCCGCACGACCCGCTCGCTGGCGTTCACGCCCGAAGGCCGCGACCTCCACGAGCGCGCCCTGAGCCTGATTCGCCAGGCCGAGGAAATCGAGCAGATGGCGCTGACGGCGCGCTCCGAACCGCGCGGCACGCTGCGGGTGGCCACCTCCCTGCCGATCGGCCTGCACGTGATCGCGCCTGCCCTGCCCGCGTTCCGGCGGCGCTTTCCCGAGGTGACGATCGAGCTTCGGCTCGGCGACCGGATGACCGATCTGATAGAAGAAGGGATCGACGTCGCCGTGCGTATCGGCGACCTCCCGGACAGTCGCCTGCTGTCGCGCAAGCTGGCGCCGTACCGGCTCTGCTGCGTTGCCTCGCCCGCCTACCTCGCCGCGCGCGGCGCGCCCGCGCATCCACACGACCTCGACGGCCACGACACGGTAAACCTGCGCTACCAGAGCACAGGCCAGCCGTTCCGCTGGCCCTTCATGATCGGAGGCCAGGAAATCGAGATCCTGCCGAGGTCCGAGATCGTCGTGGATGCCAGCGAGGCGGTGATGGCCGCGCTCGTCGCCGGCGGCGGGATCGGGATCGGCGCGTCGTTCGCCGCCGCGCCCTATATCGCGCGCGGAGAGCTGTCGCCGGTGCTCGTCGACTTCGCGGTGGAACGGCAGAATGTCACCGCCCTGTGGCCGGAGAGCCGACGCAGCAATCCGGCGGTTCGCGCCTTCCTGGACATGCTGGGACCGGCGTTCGAGCGCAGGACGACCGTGTCAGAGCTGGCCGAAACCGGGCTGCGGTAATCGCCAGCGCGATGACGGACTTGCGGCGTCGAGCGCCAGATGCGCGCATGGCCTCTGGCATCGACACCCCCGGACGGAAGTGAAATACAACGGTAACGACACTCAGGCGAAGGCGAAAACCACCGCAGGACCTACATCATTACCGCCAGTTGTATCCCTCATTCCCACTCTATTATCAATAGGCACATATAAACCCTTGGAACCGCACTTTTTAAAGCAACTGCTATTTCGAGACCATGAGAAGTACCATACTGGAAACCCCTCTTGAGGGTGATATCGCTAGAAAACACCTTCTCAGGGCAACGCCGGTATAAAGCTGCCGCATCAACACCGGAATCTGGAGAGCACCAGCCCATAATCGAATCGGGCGACCGATTGGGATATCGTCTCATCCAACCTGCGAGAGGCCAAGAAGCGGACGGGTTGAGCCTATATGGCTTGGGCCTTAACGGCGCAGCGCAGATGCTGCAGCCTCCTCTGCGCCGTGAACCTCGGCGTCAAGTAGGCGCTCGTAGATCGTCATCGCACGAGCTTTGATCTCTATTGGTGAGCGCTGAAGTGCAATCACAAGCCCTATAAATTCGCCGTCGTACAATCCTCCAACGGTCCTATCTGGCGATGTACGTGCAAGCTCAGTTGCAGCCTCTGCGATTTCAAGCACCAGCATTTCAAAGCCAGGATAAAGCAACAGGTACTGAAGCGAGCGTACAAACAGCAGCCCCATCGATTCTCTGAGCAGATCAATATTTACTGCAACAGAAGCCAGCAGGGCTCGCGTCATCTCATCGGGAGGTAATCGCTCGCCACGATCTACAGCTGTAGATAGAGCATGAGCCTCGAAGCCACTGACAATGCTGGCGACAGAAATGAGGTAGGCATGCGAGCGGCTTCGAATATCGAGATTAAGTTCCCCCCACCCCGCTGCAGCCGCAAATAACACGCCAGACCTGGCAGAAATATCATTCCCGGCCATCACCGCTTCGACTATCTCGCCCATACCACAAGAAGCAGCACTATCGACAATTACGCTAGCAGCAGAGAACTCACCACCAATCTGCCTAAGTTTATGATCGCTATGACTGAGCCAAAAGTTGACAATCTCCTGCTGTAGGTTCGTATGCATGCGAACGCGCAGGCGCCACAACGACTGGACTACAGCTGCATCTTCAAACGCCGCTGGAAACCTCCGCCAGATCGCCTCAGTCAGCTCGCCCACTCTTGCCGCATCTGCCCACCAAAGTTCATGCGACCTGAACATTAGGATCGCACTCCAAACCTCGGGATCTTCAGGATGAGTAACGTGTAGTTCCAACTCCGCGAGCCAACCATCACAATCCACGCCGTCACGGTGGACATATCCCGCTGCGATCGCTGACAGCAGCGTGAAGTTGCGCTGAGGAAGAAAATGCATCCCGCCGCCCCTGCCAAATAGCATGGCCTCAGGGCGCTGATCTGGCTTCTCATTCCGCTCACGATTGGATTTGTTTAGCTCGGCATGACGCACTGTTTCTGCAGCCAATACATTAGGGTCGCGCTGCAGCCAACCCCTGAGCAACTCGATGTTACGCCCCTCAAGACCTTTCAGACGTTTAGCGAGCGCCTCCATGGCGCTGGCAACATCGTGGCGAAAGCTAGTCGACGAAAACCCACGGGATTGGGAATCCCAGATCAAAGCCTTTAGTGCTTGAGCGTCAACTGCCTCAACCGCCGACAACTCCCTAATCGCAGCGCCCGTGACCTGCTCGTGCAGACCCGGTTGTAAACGCGGGATGATACGAAGAGCACGATCTGGGAACGACTTCGAAAATGAGGCAAAAGCCCGAGACAACTCAGTGACACCGCCCTTTAGCCAATGCTTCGCATGCTCATGGCGACCAGCGTGATCGTTGACTGCATTGAGCATTTTGATAATCGCGTCGTCATTTGCTTTGGCCATCTGATCATGGCCCATGGGGGACTCAACCATCCGCGCCAGCATCCGACCTCGGTGCTTTGCTTGCAGTGTGGGCTGCTCGACCTTCCACTCCTCAACTTGCCTACGACGACGGGCCGTCAGCACTTGTACTGGCAGCTCGGCAAGCAACCGCAATCTCCGCTCATCAGACCAACGAAGCAAATTCCTTCGCTGTGCAGGATCTCGCTCTTCCTGTAGGTCTTCCTTCCAAGGCTCCCATGACTCGATATAGTCACGAATTTGCTCAACATCTCCAGGGGAGAGGTAGGGAATAATCAAGCCGATCAGATTACTTGATGACCAGCCACAGATCATCTGACCAACACCTTCTTCATCGTCGAACATGTCGCTACGTAGATGAAGACGCCGCTGATCGGCCAAGAGAAACGCGAGCGCATACTCAGCAAATACAGCCGAGTTCGCCGCCAGGGTATCGGCCACTAGCGACTGAACCTCGTCAATTTCTACAGCTACAAAAGTCGCAAGCAAGGCGCGCACACCTAGCGGATCAGAAACTGCTGACTCTTCGAGCACACTCCGCAGAAGCTGCGTCAAATGCCCCTCGCCATCGTCATATTTCCAATCGTATGGAACAGATATCGATCGCGGATACCGATGCCCGGGCCGGCCATCACCAACCTCTCGCGACACCACCCCGACAAACCAGGGCAGGAGCCGTTCGGCACAATAGAGCGGTGCGGCTGCCGCAATCTTTTCAACACCATAAACCCTGATGCCGTTGTACCGATCCTCAGGCTGCAACTCAGCCCAAAATGAGATGAGATTCAAAGCAACTCGGGTATTACCGTTCTCATGCAAAGTCTTGGCGTAATGGGATATCGCCCAATCTGCCAACTTCGTACGATTAAAGATCTTACGGACATGGGCGATTGCACGGTCGGTCGCAATACCAGAACGCTCAAAGAGACTAAACACGTCTCCATCATGTGACGCATCCGACCAATAGCGGTCGACCAGATCCATAACTTGGCTTGAGTCCTCATCAACTTCTCGAACGAGCAGCATGGTCGCATTCCAGCGATGCTTTTCGTCCTGCAGAAGGAAAGGAAGGATCGGCAGTAACCCTGATCTCCAGCACGGCCATCTTAGCGCTACCTGCCTGAATGCCCGATTCGCAAGTGCATAATCGTTACGCGCCATCCAATCGACCCAAGCAATATCACTTGCGCTCGGATCATCAGCACTCGCCAAATAATCGGCCACAAGATGTCGCAAATGTCTGCGTGTCTTGGGGTTTGGTAACAACAAGCGAATAGCCGCCTCATAAGACGCCATATCAACCCTTCGCATGTGCTCAAGACCGCGCAAGATTGTTCCCCGTGCAAACAACCCTTCTTGGCGACTCCACGCGTAATCAGCCAGCCCTTCTGCAGTTCGGAGTGTCTTAGCCTGGAAATCATCGAGCCATGACTGATGCCTGAATCCAATGCTGGCGTCTTCACGGATGACGATGCCAATCGACTCGGCCCAACGCAGCATCTCGCTGTAGTCCGGGTCATAGTAAGCGGCCGGCCGCCAGAGGCTCTCATACTGCGTCATGTCAGCCGCGAGCTGGCGCAAGAACGCCAGACACGAAGCACGCGCGGGCCCTACAGGTAGTTTTTTGTCGAGCCATCGATCAAGTAAGTTTGCTGCCGTAAAATCCGCAGGATTCAAGCCAGATTTGGAAAGATCGACGTATATACCGAGAGCAAACGGTGTACGCAGCGCCTCTTTGAGACTATCCGGCACGACAGTGGAGTCGATACCGAGCTCACCAAGCAGTGTGGATATCCGCTCGAACGGAGGAAGAGCAAGTAGTAACTCATCCGCTTCAAGCAACCTAAATCGAGCGTCGAACTTCGCCTCAAATGGTCGCGAAGAAACGATGACATGAATGGGAAGCTTATTGCCCTCTTGACTCTTTGCCTCCTGTAGCCGAGACGCAAGGCGAAGTAAGACCTGCATGCGCTGTGAACTCTGGTCCATCACTTCACTGACAGCGTCAAGCTGATCAATGATCAGCACAACCGGGGCTTCAACCGCCAGCGAGACAAGCTCCTTTTCGATATCACCTGACATACCAAGATCGCGAGCGAGGTCGGCGAAATTCACAATATTAGGGCTAAGCATGTCGGCCTTTATCGCTAGCACAATCTGGCCGCGGGCTTTGATGGCACAATACAGCTCAGCGAGCAGTGCTGACTTCCCAGTCCCTGCTCCTCCAACAACCAGCGTGGAGCCTGCAGGATGCCGATTGATCCGGTGGATCAGATCGTCGAACTCTGGTCGCTCTATATGCTGCCCCCAAATCAGTTGGGGCCAGTCGGCCAGACCGCGGGCCCCCCGCGTAATGTCTTCCTCAACATCAGCTCTGGTGAGTGTTTGTGTGGTCTTTGAGACCAAGCCAACTGCGGCGAACCGAGCCTCAATCATGGCCTCGGCATCCTCCACAGCAACGACAAGTTGAACTTTGAAAAACCGCTGACGGACAGCAGGGATGCACTCCAGTAACGCATCGAGGTCGACTGGTCTAAGAAGCTCATATTTTAAGTTCTTCAGGCCCGCCCTAATGCTTGGCATGACAGCCTCGATCTTCAGCATCGAGAAAGCTTCATACTTTTTAATGACGTCGGTAGCCAGACCTAAAAGCTCTGTTTCATTGGCAGTTAACCAAGTCTGTGGCGCATCGAAAAAATCGGTTGTAGTGCTGGCAGGATCTGAAGCAAGGGCAAGAATAAATCGGAAATCGGCCGGTTCCGGCATAAGTGCCGGCTCAAGCACGGCATTTAGAAGAAACTTGATTACCTCACGGAGCGTGTCCGGCCGGGTAAAACCGGCCTTAACCTTTTTGCACTGAATAAGCCCAACTGGCCGCTCATCCTTGGTGAGCCAAACATCCCGCCCTTGATCAGCTCCTGTGACCATCAAGCGAGCATTGCTGTACCACGACGACCCAGATGCACGCCCTCGATAGATGCTGTACAGGAGGAGTTCAAAATCAGCGTCCATTAACGCAAGATAATTTGCTCTATCTGGTCCCACGCGTCCTTCGTCTACGGCTTCGACGTGAGCGTATGCAACGTTAATCTCATCATCTGTGAGGAGTTTCATTCTGATCTTCCGTGTTTGACGATATCCAGCTACCGACAGAGAGCCGCCACCAACACAATGCGGCTCTTTCAATAGCGAGAGTAAGTCATTTGCTCGGGCATGAAAAAACCGGCAAAAGCCGGTTCCTTCATGCTGCGCTGCGGAGTCACTCCCACTCGATGGTCGCCGGCGGCTTGCTCGAGACGTCGTAGGTGACCCGCGAGATGCCGTCGATCTCGTTGATGATGCGTCCGCTGACGGTTTCAAGCAGTTCGTAGGGCAGGTGCGCCCAGCGGGCGGTCATGAAGTCGATGGTTTCCACCGCGCGCAGCGCAACGACCCAGGCGTAGCGACGGCCGTCGCCGACCACGCCGACCGATTTCACCGGCTGGAACACCACGAAGGCCTGGCTGACCTTGTGATACCAGTCGGCCTTGCGCAGCTCTTCGATGAAGATGTGGTCGGCGCGGCGCAGCAGGTCGGCGTATTCCTTCTTCACTTCGCCGAGGATGCGCACGCCCAGGCCCGGGCCCGGGAACGGGTGACGGTAGACCATGTCGTACGGCAGGCCGAGTTCCAGGCCCAGGCGACGCACTTCGTCCTTGAACAGCTCGCGCAGCGGCTCGACCAGCTTGAGGTTCATCTCTTCCGGCAGGCCGCCCACGTTGTGGTGCGACTTGATCACGTGGGCCTTGCCGCTCTTGGCGCCCGCCGACTCGATTACGTCCGGGTAGATGGTGCCCTGGGCCAGGTACTTGATGTTGTGCAGCTTGCTCGACTCGGCATCGAACACGTCGATGAAGGTGCGGCCGATGATCTTGCGCTTCTTCTCCGGGTCGGCTTCACCGGCGAGGTTGGCGAGGAACTGGTCCTCGGCGTTGGCGCGGATCACCTTGACGCCCATGTTCTCGGCGAACATGGCCATCACCTGCTCGCCTTCGTGCAGGCGCAGCAGGCCGTTGTCGACGAACACGCAGGTCAGCTGGTCGCCGATGGCCTTGTGCAGCAGTGCGGCGACCACCGAGGAGTCGACCCCGCCGGACAGGCCGAGCAGCACGTTGTCGGTGCCGACCTGGGAGCGCACCTGGGCGATGGCGTCCTCGGCGATCTTCGACGGCGTCCACAGGGCCTCGCACTCGCAGATGTCGAGGATGAAGCGCGACAGGATGCGACCGCCCTGTTTGGTATGGGTAACTTCCGGGTGGAACTGCACGCCGTAGTAACGGCGCTCGTCGTTGAACATGCCGGCGATCGGGCAGCTCGGGGTGCTGGCCAGGATGTGGAAGTCTTCCGGCATCCGGGTGACCTTGTCACCGTGGCTCATCCACACATCGAGACCGAGCACGCCATCGGCGTCGACGTGGTCTTCGATGCCGTCCAGCAGGCGGCTCTTGCCGACCACATCCACGCGCGCGTAGCCGAATTCACGCAGGTCGGAACCCTCGACCTTGCCGCCCATCTGTTCGGCCATGGTCTGCATGCCGTAGCAGATACCGAATACCGGCACGCCGAGGTCGAACACCGCCTGCGGGCAGCGCGGGCTGTCGGCCTCGTGCACCGACTCCGGCCCGCCGGCGAGAATCACGCCCCTTGGCGCGAATTCGCGGATCGCCTCATCGTCCATGTCGAACGGATGAAGTTCGCAGTACACGCCGATTTCGCGCACGCGACGGGCGATCAGCTGGGTGTACTGCGAGCCGAAGTCGAGGATCAGGATGCGGTGAGCGTGAATGTCGAGGGACATGATTCGGTCTCGCTTGAAAGGGTTCGGAAACAGTCTTGATTCAGAAACAACACGGGGCTGAATGGAACAGCCCCGTGCTTTCAGCCTTTTCTCGAATCGATTGCCGCGCCGCGAAGCCGAAAGAGGACGCGCGGCGGCGGCAAATCGATTTCAACCTACCCGGTAGTTCGGCGCTTCCTTGGTGATCTGCACGTCGTGCACGTGCGACTCGGCCATGCCGGCGCCGGTGATGCGCACGAACTCCGGCTTGGTGCGCATCTCTTCGATGTCGGCGCTGCCGGTGTAGCCCATGGACGCACGCAGGCCGCCCATCAGCTGGTGGATAATCGCGCTCAGCGGGCCCTTGTACGGCACCCGGCCTTCGATGCCTTCGGGCACCAGCTTTTCGGCGCCGGCGGAGGAATCCTGGAAGTAGCGGTCCGAGGAACCCTGGGCCTGGGACATGGCGCCCAGCGAGCCCATGCCGCGGTAGGCCTTGTAGGAGCGGCCCTGGAACAGCTCGACTTCGCCCGGCGCTTCTTCGGTACCGGCGAACATCGAGCCCATCATCACGCAGTTGGCGCCGGCGACGATGGCCTTGGACAGGTCGCCGGAGAAGCGGATGCCACCATCGGCGATCAGCGGAACGCCGGTGCCTTCGAGGGCCGCGGCGACGTTGGAGACCGCGCTGATCTGCGGTACGCCGATGCCGGTGACGATCCGCGTGGTGCAGATCGAGCCCGGGCCGATGCCGACCTTGACCGCATCCGCGCCGGCTTCGGCGAGGGCCTTGGCGGCGGCGCCGGTGGCGATGTTGCCGCCGATCACCTGGACCTGCGGGTAGGTCTGCTTGACCCAGCGCACGCGCTCGATCACGCCCTTGGAATGGCCGTGGGCGGTGTCCACTACCACCACGTCGACGCCGGCGGCGACCAGTGCGGCGACGCGCTCGGCGGTATCGGCACCGGTGCCGACCGCAGCGCCGACGCGCAGGCTACCGGCGTCGTCCTTGCTGGCGAACGGGTAAGCCTTGGCTTTCTCGATGTCCTTGACGGTCATCATGCCCTTGAGGGCGAAGGCTTCATCGACGATCAGCACCTTCTCGATGCGATGCTTGTGCAGCAGCTCGCGCACGGTGTTCTTGTCGGCGCCTTCGCGCACCGTGACCAGGCGCTCCTTGGGCGTCATCACTTCACGGACGCGGGCGTCCATGCGGTTCTCGAAACGCACGTCACGCGAGGTGACGATGCCGACCAGATCGCCATCGGACAGCACCGGCACGCCGGAGATGTTGTGCATGCGGGTCAGCTCGAACAGGTCGCGCACGCTGGCGTCGGCCTCGATGGTGATCGGGTCCTTCACCACGCCGGCCTCGAAGCGCTTGACCTTGCGGACTTCGCCGGCCTGCTGCTCGATGCTCATGTTCTTGTGGATGATACCGATGCCGCCTTCCTGGGCCATGGCGATGGCCAGGCGCGATTCGGTGACAGTGTCCATGGCCGCGGAGATCAACGGGATGTTCAGCTCGATACCACGGGTCAGACGGGTCTTGAGACTGACATCTTTCGGCAAAACCTCGGAATAACCGGGGATCAGGAGGACATCGTCGAAAGTCAGGGCTTCTTGGCTGATGCGCAGCATGGCGGGGGCTCCCAGGCGGGAAAAAGGAAGCGCGGCATTATACCTAGCCGCACGCGGCGTCTCAATGCGATTTCGCAGGCGGTTCGCGGCAGGCGCGGCGGCCTGCGCCGGCAGCAAACGCCGGCACCTGCACGCCCATCGCGGGCCCCGGGGCTGCAACGCCGGCCCAGACCCGGGCCAGGCGCGGAATGCGTCAGGCCAGACCGAGCCGCTGCAGGATCGCCCCGGCGAACGCCTGCGGTTGTTCCTGGGGAATGTTGTGGCCGCAGTCGGCGATCGCCTCATAGTGGTAGGCGGCCCCGAAATGCGCGGCTTCCGCCGCGCCGCCGCGCAGGCTGGAGACACCGTCGTCGCCGCCGGCCAGCACCGTGGTCGGCACCTCGATGCGCGGCTGCGCCCGCAAGGCCCGCTCGCTGTCCTCGTAGGCCGGGTCGCCCTCCACCAGACCGTAGCGGTGGCGGTAGGAATGGATCACCACCTCGACGAAATCCGGGTTGTCGAAGGCCGTTGCGCTGCGCTCGAAGGTGGCCGCATCGAAACGCCAGGTCGGCGACCACAGCTCCCAGAGCAGCCGGCACAGCGCCTGCCGATTGGCCGCGAGGCCGGCGCGGCCGCGTTCGCTATGGAAGTAGTACTGATACCAATAGCGCCACTCGGCCTGTGGATCGGCAGGTTGCGACGCGGCGGCGATGTCCTGGATCGGATAGCTGTCGGCGATCACCAGCGCGGCCACCCGTTGCGGCCAGAGCGCGGCGACGATCCCCGCAGCGCGCCCACCCCAGTCGTAGCCGGCGAGCAGCGCGCGGGAAATGCCCAGCGCGTCGAGGAACGCCAGCAGGTCGTGGCCGAGCGCCGCCTGCTGCCCGGAGCGCGGCGTGTGTCGGGAGACGAAACGCGTCGGTCCGTAGCCGCGCAGGTAGGGCACCAGCACCCGGCAGCCATGCCCGGCGAGGACCGGCGCGACCTCGTCGTAGGCGTGGATGTCGTAGGGGAAGCCGTGCAGCAGCACCACGGGCGTGCCTTGCTCCGGGCCGTGCGCCTCGTAGGCGACGTCCAGAACCCCGGCGCGGACGGTAGCGGTCATGCGGCGCTCCTGCTGTTCGAGGGACTTCTCAGTAGAAGCGCCCGGCAGGATTCGGTTCCCTCAGCCGTCGACCCGCACCAGCGCCACCGGAAAGCCGAGCCGCTCGCCGAACTGTTCGAGGAAACCGGGACGAAATTGCGCCTCGGCCCAGCCGTTGAAGATGAAGCCCAGGTTGGAAAACGCGCATGGCTGGAGGAACAGGAAGTTGTTGATCTCGTCCTCGTAATGGCATTCCGGACAGGTGAAATGATCGGTCTCGGCGGGCATCCACTCGTCCAGCGAATCGAACAACGCCTCGCCGATCTCCTGGCGGCACTCCGGGCAGCCGGCCTCCTCCCTGAAGCCGCGGGTCGGCGTATAGATGCAGCGCCGGGTGACGACCTCCAGGCCGTTCGCCGGCAGGCCGAACGGCAGCCGCTCGGGATGCTCGACCACCCGCCGCGCGCCCTCGCCGATGGCATAGGCCATGCGCGCGCCACCCAGCCCGCAGGTGGTCGGCAGCTCGGCCACCACGTCTAGGCGGACCAGCCAGCGCAGGATCGCCCAGGCCTTGGTCTCGTGACCGGGAAAGGTGGAAATACGCGGGACGATGATCGCCTGGTTGTCGCTCATGAACGGGCTCGGCTGGGCACGACGGGGCAAAACTATATCACCCGGGCCCGCCGCATCCGTCCGCCGGGAGTTTCTGCGCGGCGGCCGTGGCGCTTATCATGCCGGCATGCGCAAAGACTCCTTCGAACGACTCGGCCTCGACCGCGACATCCTCACCGTCACCCAACTCAACGGCCGCGCGCGGCTGCTGCTGGAGGACGTGTTCGCCCAGGTCTGGGTCGAGGGCGAGATTTCCAACCTCGCCAAGCCGGCCTCCGGGCACCTCTATTTCACCCTCAAGGACAGCACCGCCCAGGTGCGTTGCGCGCTGTTCCGGCAGAACGCCCTGCGCGTGCGCCAAGCCCTGCGCGACGGCCTGGCGGTGCGCGTGCGCGGCAAGGTCTCGCTGTTCGAGGGTCGCGGCGACTACCAGTTGATCCTCGATTCGGTGGAGCCCGCCGGCGACGGCGCGCTGCGCCTGGCCTTCGAGGCGCTGAAGGGCAAGCTCGGCGACGAGGGCCTGTTCGCCGCCGGACGCAAGGTCGCCCTGCCCGCCCATCCGCAACGCATCGGCATCGTCAGTTCGCCGACCGGCGCGGTGATCCGCGACATCATCAGCGTGTTCCGCCGTCGCGCGCCGCAGGTCGCGTTGACCCTGGTGCCCACCGCCGTGCAGGGGCGCGAGGCCACGGCGCAGATCGTGCGCGCGCTGCAACTGGCCGACGCCCAGGGTTTCGACGCGCTGATCCTGGCCCGCGGCGGCGGCTCGCTGGAGGACCTCTGGTGCTTCAACGAGGAAGCCGTGGCGCGCGCCATCGACGCCTGCGTGACGCCGATCGTCAGCGCCGTCGGCCACGAGACCGACGTGTCGATCGCCGACTTCGTCGCCGACGTGCGCGCGCCGACGCCTTCCGCCGCCGCCGAACTGCTCGCCCCGCACAGCGCCGACCTGCGCCTGCGCATCGACGGCCTGCGTCGCCGCCTGCTGCTGCGCATGCAGGATCGCCTGCACCGCGATGCCCAGCGCCTGGAGCACCTGGCGCGCCGCCTGCGTCATCCGGGCGAACGCCTGCTGCAGCAATCGCAGCGCATCGACGATCTGGAACAACGCCTGAGCCGGGCCCTGGAACGGCGCCTGGCGATCTCCCACGAACGCCTGGCGCGCCTGGAGACACGGCTCGCCGCGCAGCATCCGGGGCGCGTGCTGACCTTGCTGCGCCAGCGTCTGGAACACCTGCAGTCGCGTCTGCCGCGGGCGATGAACGACGCCCTCCGGCAACGGCGCCAGAACCTTCATGCGCTGGCGCAGACACTCAATGTGGTCAGCCCGCTGGCCACCCTCGGCCGCGGTTACTCGATACTCCTCGACGACCACGGCAAGGCGATCCGCGCCGCCGCGCAGACCCACCCCGGCCAACGCCTGAAGGCGCGCCTGGGCGATGGCGAGTTGGAAGTCCGGGTGGAAGACAATCACCTGGAACCGGTGACACTGCCGCTGCTCTGAGTTACTCGACCTTCTCCGCGCGGCCCCGGCCGCGCCTTCCACCAGGAACCCCCGATGCCCCGCCCGCTGCTGATGCTGTTCGCCCTGATCCTCGCGCTGCCCGTACAGGCCGAGGGCTTCGTCAGTCGCCTGTTGAACAAGCCGGTGCCCGGTGGCGTGGCGGTGGTGCCGCTGGGCGAGGAGGCACAGGCGCCACGCGCCAGCTACCTGGGCAAACCGGTGCTGGTGGTGAAGGAAGATGGCAAGCGGTGGATCGCCATCGTCGGCATCCCGCTGAGCGCCAAGCCCGGCGCGCAGTCGCTCAGGCTCGAAGGCTCGGGGCGCACGCTGGCGTTCCAGGTCGGCGCCAAGCACTACAAGGAACAGCGCATCACCCTGAAGAACACCCGCCAGGTCAATCCGCTGGCCGAGGACCTGATCCGCATCGACCGCGAGCTGGCCGAACAGAACCGCGCCTACGACAACTTCGCCGCGCGCCAGCCGAGCAACCTGCTGTTCGACAAGCCGGTGGACGGACCGCTGTCGTCGCCCTTCGGCCTGCGCCGGTTCTTCAATGGCGAGGAACGCAACGCCCATTCCGGGCTGGACTTCGCGGTGCCCGCCGGCACGCCGATCAAGGCGCCGGCCGCCGGCAAGGTGACCCTGGTCGGCAACCTGTTCTTCAACGGCAACACGGTGTTCGTCGACCACGGCCAGGGCCTGATCAGCATGTTCTGCCACCTGTCGAAGATCGACGTGAAGGTCGGCGACGAAGTCCCGCGCGGCGGCGTGGTCGGCCGCGTCGGCTCCACGGGGCGCGCCACCGGCCCGCACATGCACTGGAACGTCAGCCTCAACGGCGTGCGCGTCGATCCGGCGATCTTCATCGGCGCGTTCAAGCCCTGATGCCGCGCGACACCCGTTGTGGATAGCCGGTAATGGCCGCACGATGCGCGCAGGCGTCACTCGAACAACAACATCCTTCCAGGGAGCTTTGCATGATCACCGTCCACCACCTGAACAACTCGCGCTCGCAGCGCATCCTCTGGCTGCTCGAGGAAACCGGCACCGAGTACGAGATCAAACGCTACCAGCGCGACCCGCAGACGATGCTGGCGCCGCCCGAACTGCGCGCGATACATCCGCTGGGCAAGTCGCCGGTGATCACCGATGGCGAGCTGACCCTGGCCGAGTCCGGGGCCATCGTCGAATACCTCGCTGGCCGCTATGGCGATTGGCTGCTGCCGGCCGCCGGCTCGCCCGAACGCCTGCGCTGCACCTACTGGCTGCACTTCGCGGAAGGTTCGGCGATGCCGCCGCTGCTGCTCAAGCTGGTGTTCGACAAGATGGAGACGGCGCCGATGCCGTTCTTAGCCAAGCCCATCGCGCGCGGCATCGCCGGCAAGGTGAAGGGCGCCTTCATCGAGCCGCAACTGCGGCGCAACCTGGATTACCTGGAAAGCGAACTGGGCAAGAGCGAATGGTTCGCCGGCGACGACTTCAGCGCCGCCGACATCCAGATGAGTTTCCCCCTGGAAGCGGCCGCCTCGCGCGGTGGACTGGATGCCAGCCGGCCACGGCTCAAGGCCTTCCTCGAACGCATCCACGCACGCCCCGCCTACCGGCGCGCCCTGGAGCGTGGCGGCGAATACGCCTACGCCGAGTGATCGCCCGGGCGCGTCGCGGCGCGCCATACCTTCGCAATAATTCTGCATTTCAAGCGCAAGGCTTGGCTGAAAATATAGAAAAAAGTCTCCCAGCGCGCTTTTCTATCGTTTTTTTCAACTTCCTTGCCATAAGCATCCACGCTGATTAGTGTGGACCCATGCCAAACGATCAAACCCTCCTGCTGCTTCGCCAACTCGCCTGCCTGAGCCTGGTCAGTCCGCGACTGCGTCGCTTCCTCTGATCGACGCCCGCAACCTCTCCGGCCGGTTGGCCAACCCACGATTTCAGGAACGCCCCATGAGCATGCTCAAAGACCCGTCGCACAAGTACCGCCCCTTCACGCGCATCGATATCCCCGACCGCACCTGGCCGGACAAGATCATCGACAAGGCGCCGATCTGGCTGTCCACCGACCTGCGCGATGGCAACCAGTCGCTGATCGAGCCGATGGATGCCGAGAAGAAGATGCGCTTCTTCAAGTGCCTGGTCGCCGTGGGCCTGAAGGAAATCGAAGTGGGCTTTCCGTCCGCCTCGCAGACCGATTTCGACTTCGTCCGCGAGCTGATCGAAGGCGGCCACATCCCGGACGACGTGACCATCCAGGTGCTGACCCAGGCGCGTGACGACCTCATCGAGCGCACCTTCGAGTCCCTCAAGGGCGCCAAGAAGGCCATCGTCCACTACTACAACGCCTGCGCGCCGAGCTTCCGCAAGATCGTCTTCAACCAGGACAAGGCGGGCGTCAAAGCCATCGCCGTGGCCGCCGGCACCACCATCAAGCGTCTGGCCGCCGCCGCGCCGGACACCCAGTGGGGCTTCGAGTACTCGCCGGAAGTGTTCAGCAGCACCGAGATCGACTTCGCCGTCGAGGTGTGCAACGCGGTGATCGAGGTGTTCCAGCCGACCCCGGCGAACCCGTTGATCCTCAACCTGCCGGCCACCATCGAATGCGCCACGCCGAACAACTACGCCGACCAGATCGAGTGGTTCGGCCGCCACGTGAACAAGCGCGACAGCGTGCTGATCAGCGTGCACACCCATAACGACCGCGGCACCGGCGTCGCCGCTTCGGAGCTGGCCGTAATGGCCGGCGCCGATCGCGTAGAAGGCTGCCTGTTCGGCAACGGCGAACGCACCGGCAACGTCTGCCTGGTGACCCTGGCGCTGAACCTCTACACCCAGGGCGTCGACCCGCAGCTGGACTTCTCCGACATCGACGCGGTGCGCAAGGTGGTCGAGGACTGCAACCAGTTGCCGGTGCACCCGCGCCATCCATACGTGGGCGACTTGGTGCACACCGCGTTCTCCGGTTCGCACCAGGACGCCATCCGCAAGGGCTTCGCCCAGCAGAAGGAAGGCACCCTCTGGGAAGTGCCGTACCTGCCGATCGATCCGGCCGACATCGGCCGCGATTACGAGGCGGTGATCCGGGTGAACAGCCAGTCCGGCAAGGGCGGCATCACCTTCCTCCTCGAGCAGGAGTACGGCATCAGCCTGCCGCGCCGCATGCAGATCGAGTTCAGCCAGGTGGTACAGGGCGAGACCGACCGTCTCGGCCTGGAGATGACCGCCAAGCAGATCCACCAGTTGCTCGAGCGCGAATACCTGCAGACCAGCACGCCTTACGCACTCAAGAGCCATCGTCTGCAGGAAGAGAACGGCACCAGCGCGGTCGACCTCGACGTGCTGGTCGACGGCGAGGCCCGGCACCTGCACGGCATCGGCAAGGGTCCGCTGGAAGCCCTGGTGTCCGCCTTGCCGGTGAAGGTGGAAATCATGGATTACCACGAGCACGCCATCGGTGCCGGCGCCAACGCCAAGGCCGCGTCCTACATCGAGATCCGTCTCGATGGCGAACGCCCGCTGCACGGCATCGGCATCGACGAGAACATCACCACGGCGAGCTTCCGCGCGCTGTTCAGCGCCCTCAACCGCGCGCTGAAACAGGCCGGGCAGAAGCACCGCGCCGCCTGATCCGTCGCGCTGGAACGCAAAAGGGATGCTTCGGCATCCCTTTTTCGTTGCCGTCGCTGCCGAGATGCTGCAGCCCTCTCTCTCTCGGACGATCAGGCAACGACCGAGCAGCTCTGAGCAACCGTTTGGCGCGGCATCGGCCGTAGGCTTTGCCTTTGACCATCCGCAAGAGGAACCCGACATGATCAAGACCCTCGGCTATGCCGCCCAGAACCCCAGCGCTCCCCTGGCGCCGTACTCGTTCCAGCGCCGTGAAGTCGGTGCCGACGACGTACAGATCGACATCCTCTACTGCGGCGTCTGCCACTCCGACCTGCACTCCGCGCGCAACGAATGGAAGAACACCCTCTACCCGTCCGTGCCCGGCCACGAGATCGTCGGCAAGGTGGTCGCCGTCGGCGCCAACGTGAAGAACTTCAAGGTCGGCGATGCCGCCGGCGTCGGCTGCATGGTCGACAGCTGCCAGTCCTGCCCGTCCTGTGGCGAAGGCCTGGAGCAGTACTGCGAGAGCGGTTTCACCGGCACCTACAACGGTCCGGTATTCGGCGGCGAGAACACCTTCGGCGGCTACTCGGACAACATCGTGGTCAACCAGAAGTTCGTTCTGCGCATCAGCCACAGCGACAACCTGGCCGCGGTGGCGCCGCTGCTCTGCGCCGGCATCACCACCTACTCGCCGCTGCGCCAGTGGAAGGTCCAGCCGGGCCAGAAGGTCGGCGTGGTCGGCCTTGGCGGCCTTGGCCACATGGCCGTGAAGATCGCCGCGGCGATGGGCGCGCACGTGGTGCTGTTCACCACCTCGCCGGGCAAGCGTGAAGACGCCTTGCGCCTGGGCGCCGCCGAAGTGGTGGTGTCGAAGAACGCGGACGAGATGGCGGAGCATGCCAACAGCTTCGACTTCATCCTCAACACCGTGGCCGCGCCGCACAACCTCGACGCCTTCCTCGGCCTGCTCAAGCGCGACGCGACCATGACGCTGGTGGGCGCCCCGGAAACGCCGCATCCGTCGCCGGAAGTGTTCAGCCTGATCTTCAAGCGGCGCCGCCTGGCCGGTTCGCTGATCGGCGGCATCGCCGAGACCCAGGAGATGCTCGACTTCTGCGCCGAGCACGGCATCGTCTCGGACATCGAGATGATCGCGATGCAGGACATCAACGAAGCCTACGAGCGCATGCTCAAGAGCGATGTGAAGTACCGCTTCGTGATCGACATGGCGACCCTGAAGAACGCCAGCGCAGCCTGATGTTCTTGCGACGGTAAACGGGTGCGCACGGCGCACCCTACGGAAAAACCGAACGGCGCCAGCGGGAGTGATCCCCTGGCGCCGTTTTGCGTCGGCGGGTACGCCGCGTGCACCGCCTATTCGAGATGAAAGGCGTCGGCATCCCGATAGGCCGGGAAACGCTCGCGATAGGCGTTCAGCCCGGCCGCCGACAGGCTGACGCGGAACACGCCGTCCGCATCCCGCGCATCCAGCAGGCAGTCGCCCTGGAAGTCGAGCACCTGGCTGTCGCCGCTGTAGGCGTGCCCCTTGCCGTCTTCGCCGATGCGGTTCACCGCCGCCACGTAGCAGAGGTTCTCGACCGCCCGCGCCGGCAGCAGGCGGTTCCAGTGCTGCCGGCGCGCCGCCGGCCAGTTCGCGACGTACAGCAGCAGGTCGGTATCGTGGGGATCGCGGCTCCACACCGGGAAGCGCAGGTCGTAGCAGACCAACGGGCGCACCCGCCAGCCCTTGAGTTCGAACAGCACCTGGCGCTCGCCCGGGGTGTAGTGCTGGTGCTCGCCCGCCATGCGGAACAGATGGCGTTTGTCATAGTGCAGCAGTTCGCCGCCCGGCGTTGCCCAGAGCAGCCGGTTGCGGTGAAACCCGGAAGCATCGCGCACGATCAGGCTGCCGGTCACGACCGCATC